>CAYHJX010000012.1:0-20146 GCA_964357005.1 uncultured Candidatus Saccharibacteria bacterium
CCACCAAAAGCTCCTCCGAGCGCCGAACCCGCACCGAATGCCATAGAAGACCGAAGCGACCACTCAAACCCCTCGCGTCCAGGATCAAGATGCCGGGAAAAAATTGCAAAAAACGGCGGAACAATAAACGCGTCCGTAATCCCCCATAAGACCTGAAAAAAATACACGCCCCACACGTCGCGGACCATAAGCGCAAAGAGAATCGCAAGAGATGCGCTCGCCATATTCCCAAAAAACAGAGTCCAGAAATCATCAATTTCGCCCTTTCGCTTGTCGAGCCAAGCGCCGATCGGAATTTGGAGAACTGATTTTACAATCCAATAAATGGCGAGTGAGAATCCGGCAACGCGCGGCGATCCGCCTTCGATATTAGTCACGATAAAAAGCGACATAATCGGGACTAAAAGCCCGAAAGATGTCGTCAGTACGAACTCGCTTACAATGAATATTGCGATAACCCGATTGATTGAAAAAAATCTGATGAGCGGGGGCATATGATTCAAAAAAGGCTTGTCTGTGTTGAAATTTCTTTTCGTTCCGATGCGGTAAAAATTTTCACGACTCCGTATTCACCGTCGTACCCCGGCTCGATATGGAGTTTTCCCTCGCGTACCCGCCGAATCCCTTCGGCGATTTCCGGCGTTGTCGCGCCCTCGAGATCGGAATCCGACGCGTCAACGAGTACCGCAAATTCGGTTCCCAAACGCTCGACAAGTTTCTTATATTCTTCCTTCACGCGCTTAGACGATGCACCAAGATCCAAGCTCTCACCGATAATCTCATCCAAAGGAACCAAACTTTTGAAAGGGATCACGCGATCCGGCCTCCCTCCGACCGGCCGATCCGCAAGCTCGTCAACTCGGTACATAACGCCTACCGTGAGGGGCTTGCCGCACTTCGGGCATATTTTCTTTACTTTTTTGGTTTCTTCGGGAGAAAAACTCACTCCGCAGGCGCGATGGCCGTCATAGTGATATTTCCCCTCTTCCGGAAAAAATTCAATGGTATAGAGAAATCGCTTCGGGTCTTTTGAACGAATCGCTTCCATAAGAGAACTATATGAAAGGTCGAGAAGTTCGAACACATTTGCCTCGCGGCCAATCTTCTGGAGCGAATGGCTATCGGAATTCGACAAAAGCGCAATCCGGTCAAGATGCGACCAGCGCCAATTCATTGCGGGGTCTGACGAAAGACCGGTTTCAATCGCAAAAATATGCTTTGCGTATTCGTCAAAGCACTCGTCCAAAGAGTTAAACCCGGACATTGACCCAAACACCGAAAACCAGGGCGTCCAACAATTATGAACAGTAGCGAACTCAGTAGTATATGAATTGTCATCAGCGACTTCAAGATTATATACTTCGCCATTGTAGTGTCCTATATCAATATCCCGAACCGGAAGATATACATACTTCTCATCCATCCAGCCATGGCGAACCGGCGAAGCGGCGCGAAAATGCGCAAATTCAGGCTCTTGTAATAAGCCAAACGGATCTTCGAAAAAAGAAAGACGCGCCATCGAATAAAGCGAATGCCGAGCGAAAATCTCTCGTCCTTCAAATATATGATTTCCCCGTCGCCTGTGATCGTCTTGACGCTCCTCATATACTGAAGGAATAATGCCGATTCGCAAAAGTATAATTTTCAACTGATTCATAAGAGTACGTGAGACGGTGTATCCCTTGTCGCCGCGCCACCAACCCCTGAATATTTCCACTTGCAGTTCCGTTTTTAATCCAAGTATCCAAAGCGGTATCGTTTTTGTAGCGGCAGAGTGTGAGGAAGATTCATAACAGAAATTGGAAAAGAATTCTTGTAAAATTTTTGAATAAAAAATAATCTCTGTGCCGTTCCCGTGAAGATCTCGATAGACCGGCTGCAACGTCTCTCCGAATATATTTTGAACAAGCGTAGCTACGTCGCGTATATACTCTTTTTCTTTCGAGTGGAACGTAAATCCAATCGCGTCTCTCCCGTTTACATATCCCTCAGCAAGAAAATAACCAACGAGGCGGCAAAAATTCTTGTCGATGGGAATCATTCTGGGAAGCGCAACGGAACGGGTACCACCCCCCCTTACTACTGACTCGCTTCCTATCACAATCTCTTTCCTTGCAAATTCTTGAATATCAACTACGGCGTGATTGTCATACATGTGGCGGAAACGCGGAAAAACCAACACGTCTCCCACTTCGATAGACGACGCGGGAATCCACTGAGGCGCATAGGAACGATAATGCTTTTTGGTACACGATGAATCTTTTTCATGAGCTGGCTTACAAATCCCGTTACTCCAATGACAATTTTTCTTTGTTTTTATCGCATAGAATGGATGTTCTGGTGTCGTAGTAAGACCTTGTCGAAAATAATATGGTTTAATGGAAAAAATCTTTCCGGAATACGGCCTCTTCAATATCTTTTCAACCGCTCTCCACCGCCCTTCATGGGTATATACTTCATCTCCTTCCGTTATTTGATCAATGGGCGTAAGAAAATCTGGTTTTGTATGGATTAAGGTCCCGGATAAAAGGCAATGTGCAGGCACCACGACCGCCCGCGAATCAGTATCAAAAGCAATTTTGGCAAGTTCTTTTGCGTCGAGTCCCAAGATCGGCCGACCGTCTGATTTTAAATTTCCCCGCCAGCCGAGTACTGCGTTGAATTTTTCCGCGGAGGCAACGGATGGCATAAAAATAATATTGTGGATGCGCCGCGTCTTGCCACTTTTCGAATAAATGCTCGAGATTTCAACAGTGAGGATAAACCGCGTTTTGGAATTTGGGATTTGGGAATGAGGATTTGTTTCGGGTTTCGGGTTTCGCCTGCCTGCCGGCGAGGCAGGGATTTCGGGTTTTAACACATATAATCCTTCCTCCGCTGGTTCAAGCTTTGTCTTAATTTCCTGAATCCATTTGGGGTGCGTAAAATCGCCCGTCCCCACGACCGTGATTCCCTTGAGCCGCGCCCAGGAATCAAGGTTCTCAAGCGTCATGTCCTTTGAGACCGCGCGCGAGTAGGGCGAGTGAATATGAAAGTCAGCAACAATTTTCATTGCCATTCATTGTAGGCGATTTTTTGCTAAAGAGAAAGGAATTGAAACTTTGCGACGGGTCAAAGATCGTAGCGCCGGAAAAAAAACTTCCCGAGCTCAACAACAACGATATTGAAAAGCCCGACAGAAAACACGCCCAGAAGCCACGGAAACGGAAGAAATACAGTATGGAATATCGATTGGAAAAATGGAACATATATTGAAAGAAGCGTGAGCGTAAGCCCAATGCCGATGCCGACCACCAGATATCCATTTGAAAACGGATTATACTCGACAATGCTTTTTTTCAAACTCCGCAATGAAAACGCGAGGATAAGCGTATAGGTGGCGAAGCTCGCAAACGTAAATGTCCGCACGAGCGCTGCATCAAATCCAAGCCGGAGGAGTGCGTAATAGACAGCAAACAAGAGAAACGACGTTGCAACGCCGATCACGAGTATAAGCACGCGCATTTCCGGATCAAACAGATTCCGCTTGAGTGCGCGAGGACGCCCGCCGATATCATCAACCCCCTTCTCGAACGCAAGAGCAATCGCTGGGAAACTGTCGGAAAAGAAGTTCACAAAAAGAATTTGAAGAGCATTCAGAGGGACAGCAACGCCCATGAGGATCGAGCCGCCGATCAAAAGGAGCTCATCAAGAGAGTCGGACAAGAGATACACAACGACTTTCCGGATATTATCAAGAATTCGCCGGCCCTCTGAAATTGCTTCGACAATCGTCTCATAGTCATTGTCAAGGATAACGAGGTCAGCGACATTTTTTGCGACGTCTGTTCCCGAGCCGACCGCAACGCCGATGTCTGCGGCTTCGAGCGCAGGCGCATCATTCACGCCATCCCCGGTCACCGCAACGACTTCGCCTTTTTCTTTATAGAGGTTCACAAGCATCAATTTTTGCTCCGGTGTTACACGGGCATAGACGCGCGTCTCATCCGCTCGCGCAAAAAGCTCCTCTTTTTTGAGCGAGTTCAGATCCTCGCCCGTAAGAACTGCTCCTGCGCCGTCCACAATTCCAAGCTCGCGCGCAACCGCTTCCGCAGTCCCTTTGTGATCACCGGTCACGATGATTGTTTTAACGCCCGCCGCATCGATTCGTTCGATGGCTTCTTTCACACCTTTTCGGAGCGGATCAGCAAGAACCAAAAACCCTTCGAGCGTATATCCGGAGAGGGACGGCTCGGACTCCTCGCGAGTATGCGGAGTATGCGACAATAACGCAAACTCTTTTGCGATATCACCCTCATACGATTTTGTGAGGAGGGCAAGAATGCGCCATCCCTCTTTTGCTTTTTCGTCAACAAGCGCCTCCGCTTCTTTCTTTTCTTTTTCCGTGAGTACGGCAGATGGCAGCAAGATATCGGGCGCTCCCAACAAAACAAATTTTTTCTTTTTGTTTTCCTCAACACATACGGCGGCAAATTTTCTTCGCGCGTCAAACGGCAGCCGCTCAACAAGATTTGCAGAACCCAAAAATTCAAGCGATACGCCGCGCGCCGCCGCCTCACGGACAACCGCAGTATCAACCGGATTTCCGAAAACCTCCCATGCGCCCGGCGGGTCAGACGGATTTCGGACAAGCGCCGTCGAATGAAAAAGCGCATATTCAAGAATTTTTTTCTTTGATTCCGGCGCCGGGACTCCTCCGTGCACGATAATCTCCCGAACGGAAACCTGCGCTTCCGTAAGCGTTCCGGTCTTATCCGTAAGGATAAGGGTTGTTGAACCCAGCGTTTCTGCCGCAAGGAGCCGCCGCACAACAGCGCGCCGAGAAGACAACCGTTCGATCCCGACGGCAAGGATCACCGTAAGCGCGACCGGAAGCCCCTCGGGAACGGCAGATACCGCAACCGCGACGGAAATCAAAAACATGTCGAGCGGATCATACCGGTGCACGATGCCGACGACAAAAAGCGTTGCAATAAGGAAAGCAAGGATCACGCCCGCAAAGAGCGAAAACCGCGAGAGCGCCGCCTGAAGAGGGGTTTTCCCCCGGCTCCGTTCCTGGGCGCGGATGAGAGAAGAAATCTTTCCGAATTCGGTGCGCGCGTCAGTCGCGATAACAACCGCTTCCGCAATTCCTTCGACTGCAAGCGTCCCGGAAAACACCATGGATGTCCGGTCTGGAACCGGCGCTGCTGGAGCGACCAAATCAGGAAATTTCTCCTCCGGGAGCGATTCACCGGTCAAAACCGCTTCATCAACCTGAAATGCGTTTGCGGAGATAATCCGCGCATCAGCGGGAATCCGGTCGCCGCGCGATATATGAATAACGTCTCCGGGAACGAGAAATTCGGCGTCAATTTCTTCTTCTTTGCCTTCGCGGCGCACGCGGACGCGCGTGCGGACATATGAGCGGAGAAGCTCAAGAACGCGCTCTGCTTTATACTCCTGCCAAAATCCAAGAAACGCATTTGCAAAAACCGCGGCAAAAATAACCGCGGTATCAATCCAGTCCCCGAGAAACACGGTCACAACGCCCGCGGCGACCAAAATAAGAATAAGGGGGCTCCGGAACTGATTTCCAAAAACCCGAATGCCGCGCAGGCGCTCGGGAATATCAATGACGTTTGAGCCAAAAAGCGAAATCCTCTGTTTCGCTTCGCCGGCTGAAAGCCCCTCCGGGGACGATTCGAGCACCCGAAACGTCTCGTCCGGCGACATGGACCAAAACGGATGCGAAAGGGACTGAGGAGACATGGCGGGTGTGCGATGGTCTTTCATGTCGTCTACGGGGAACCCCAAAAAAGATGATATCCGATGCCACCAAGAACAATGCAAAAGATGACAACTCGGGCCGCAAATCCATACCACGGGATTCGCTCGTTATGCTCTCTTTTCATCCGGTAAAATACGAGGAGAATGAGCGCAGCGTCAATTCCAATCGCAGTTGCACCGATAATTGCAATGATGACGATGAAATCGGTAAAGCCGAGGAAATATAAAAACACCGGCACACTGCTTCCGGCAAGCCACGAGACAACCCGCGGTACGCCGAGATCAAGCTCAAGCATAAGCTGAAGCGTTTTCCCGACTGCAATAAACGACGTAAACACCGCCAAGAGACCAATGACGATGCCGATAAGGAGAGTTTTGTCCGGCACAATCCCGAAAAGGCCGGAAAGCGCTTCTTGGCTTGTGCGGGCTCCTGATACGCCGATAATCACAAAAGAAAAAAGGAAGTAGACAATTGCGGGGATGAGCGTGCCGACAAAAACCGCAATTCGCGTCCGGAGAGGATTTTTTCCGAGAAACGTCGCAATATCGGGAATTACAATTCCGCCCCAGAGCGCAAACAAAAGCACCCCATAGGGCAGGGCTGCATTTTCCACTGCGAGCCCGCGAGCGTTAACGAGGTTAACCATCGGATACAAAAGATAGAAGAGAAAAGAGATAAATAATAACAGGATGGCAGTGAGAACGCCGTTCACAAGCGCCTCGCCCCGGATTGGAAAATACGTTATGAATGCTCCAATGCCTGCGAGAATAAGAACTAAAAGAAGGTCGCTTCCTTGCTCCGGCACAAAAGACGGCACATTCCCTATGCGGAGCGCCTCATGCAAAAACCGAGACCCAAGAAGCAGGTACACCAAAAGTGTTCCCACACTGCTTGCGACCATGCTTCCGAGCGAGATAATGCGCGCCCACGGCCCAAGATAGATATTCGCATATCCCGGAAGACGGTGAAGCTCATCTGTCCGAATCACAATATCGGCGTACGAAAGGTGGAGGATCACGACGCACGCCGCAAGAAATACAAGCTCAATCGCCCCAAGGAGAAACCCTGCCTGCAGAAACAAAAACGGAATTGCAAACATCCCCGCGCCGATAATCATCCCCGCGAGCATGAGTATTCCGCCAAGGACTTGGAGAACGGCTTTGAAAAATGCCATGACCGTTCGTTAGGGAGCGTCTTGCACCTTCTCTTTATCGATAAGTTCAATGACTTTGGCAATGAGGCGTGCGGGGTCAGAATCGAACACGACTTTCCCGCTTCCGCGGCGCGCTTTTTCAAGAAGCGATTTAATTTCATCTGCCATGCCGCCGGTGCCCACGAGGACGCCAATCGGCTTTTCGTCCTCAAACGCAATGGTAAATTCGTTCAAGGTCCCCATGCGCCCGCAGGACACAAGTACAGCATCTGCGGTCCGCGTCAACAAAAGATTCCGGCCGGAATATCCAAAGCCGGTATAGATGATGATGTCGTGGTAATCAATCGGAAGGCGATATTTTTTGACATGCTCTATTTCCGATGACGCCGGAGATACGCCGATAACAAACCCATGCGCCTCTTTTGCTCCGATTGCGCCCCAAAATGGCGCGCCGGTTGTTGCGCCGGTGATCAAAACCCCGCCTTGGGTTATAATTTCTTTCCCGAGCATCTTTGTTTTTTCAAGCGTATCCTCGGCGCAGTGGCCGGTTTCCGCAGCTCCTGAAATGCAAATTTTATACAAAAGATGACTGTGCGATGCTTTCACCATATAAGTCCATGATACTAAAAAATCACGCCCTGCGAAATGACGTCAGAATAATGCCGTATCATGGAGCCGCGGAGCAATAGCGTCAATGCCGAGCCGGTCGCGAATTTCCTGGGAAAGATGAAGTGCGGATGCATCTTCTCCCTGGACAACAAACACACGCTTCAGGGTTTCCCGCGCATGGTTAATAAAGGAAAAAAGTTGGGGATTATCAGCATGCGCGGAAAATCCGCCGATTTGGCGCACCTCGGCCGCGACTTCGATCTCGTCGCCAAGAATGCGGACAAACTGCTCTCCTTCGAGAAGCCGCCGGCCGAGCGCCCCGGCCGCTTGGTAGCCGACAATCAAAAGAATGCTTTTTTTGTCTCCAAGGTAGCGGCGAAGATGGTGGAGAATTCGGCCGCCCGTCATCATGCCGGATCCGGCAATCACAACTTTCGGCTGCGGAATCTCGTTGATTGCCTTTGACTCCTCAACGGTTTCCGACAGATGAAGTTTTTTAAACTGAAACAGATGCGGATGTTTTATATAAAGATCCCGAATGTCGTCATGGTAGTACGAAGGGTAGCGTTCGAAAATTTTTGTAATTTTTATTGCAAGCGGCGAATCAACAAACACGGGAATATCGGGAATCCGTTTTTCTGCGAGCATCTGATTCAACAGATAGAGAATATCCTGGGTTCGCTCTGTCGCAAACGCGGGAATCATGAGCGTGCCGTGGCGCGCTGCCGCGTCTTCAACCGCGCGCTCAAGCGATGTCCGCCGCTCCCCCTCTGACTCATGGGTTTTATTGCCGTATGTTGACTCAATCACCAGGATATCCATGTCGCGGATCGACTCGGGCGGCGGAAGAAGGACAGACGGGATATTCCCAAAGTCGCCGGTAAATAGTATCCGTTTCCCTTCGGCTTGTATATCAATAAACGACGAGCCAAGAATATGCCCGGCCTCGCGAAACGTAACCCGAATGCCGCCGGGCGCCGCAAATTCGTGATCATAAGAGACCTCGTGCCATTTTAAAAACGATTTCTCGATGTCGCTTGCGTCGTACAGCGCCGCTTCTTCTTTTTCCGCGAGCGAAAGCGCGTCTTCCAATAAAAGCCGCGAAATATCTTTTGTGGGAGCAGTTGAAAAAATTTCTCCTCGGAATCCTTCGCGGATGAGCTTGGGAATCCGCCCAACGTGATCCACGTGCGCATGCGTCACAAAAAGCGCATCTACTTTCGATGCGTCAAAAGGGAACGGCTCTTTATTTAACTGGGGGCACTCTTCGCACCCTTGGAAAAGCCCGCAATCAACAAGAATTTTTGCTTTTGCGGTTTCAAGGAGGTAGCATGCGCCTGTCACCTCCCGCGCGCCGCCATGGAAAGAAAGTTTCATTGAATGGAGGTCGTATAAGCGTTCGTTCTCTCATATACTACCTGCTCTTTTCTGTATGCTCAAGATGGAAAAATATCTTAATCAGAGCTCACGCAAATCACGCTTGCCAATTATTGAGAATTCATATAGCGTGAGGACAGCTCATAATTCCGGGGGTCAGCGATGATCAGGAGATTCAGGGTCTGCATTCAATGCAAGGTATCAAAACCAGTTCAGGAATTCCTCACGTGCACCTACGGAAAAACCATCCGTTTGCACCGCCGCTGTACACCTTGCACGGAAATAGCAGAACCGATACAAGTCGTTATGGACCAACCGCATGCAGAGGTTGTGCCGTTGAACGAAGAGAATAAAAGAGATTCAGAAGAAGAACACCGCGGTGTCGGACGTCCGTCTACTGTGGCGCCGTATGCGCCCATAATCAGAATATGGTTAGAAGAGAATCCAGCCATGTCGGGCGCCGAAATCCTACAACATGCACAATTGAACGGCTATCGCGGCGGCAAGAGCGCGCTCTACGAGCTCGTGAAACGGTTGAGAGACAGCTTGATAAATGAGCTTTTGTACCGCTGTCACACTGGCAAGAAAGGATAAACCCATGAGGCATGTCCTTCGAAGCCAACAGTTCGACCGCCCATTTCTTGAAAACATCTTTACGGAAGCGGATCGTTTCCAGACGGCTTTCTCCGCACAGCGCGGACGCAGTGATCTCGCACATAAGCTACACGGCAGGATGCTCTTCAATATTTTCTACGAGCCGTCTACGAGAACGCGTATGTCTTTCTCGGCTGCGGCAGAACACCTCGGAATGCGGGTGGTAACAACTGAAAATGCTCGCGAATTCTCATCCGCGGCAAAGGGCGAAACGCTTGAGGATACCATCCGAGTACTTTGCGGTTACCATCCAGATGTCATCACGCTCCGACATCACGAGATCGGCAGCGCAGAACGCGCTGCGGCAGTGAGTACGGTCCCCATTATCAACGCGGGCGACGGAACCGGACAGCATCCGACGCAAGCCCTTCTTGACCTTTACACAATTATGCGAGAGTGCGGACGGATTGATGGGCTTACTGTCATCATCGGAGGCGATCTTGCAAACGGAAGAACCGCGCGATCACTCGCTTATCTTCTCGCCAAGTTTACATGGGTATCACTCATCTTCGTATCGCCTCCAGAACTCCGAATCGGCAGTGATATCAAAGAATATCTCATGCGGCATCATATGGCTTTCAGTGAGGAGGATGATCTTCATCGCGCACTCCCTCGAGCTGACGTCGTCTACTGGACGCGGATTCAAAAAGAGCGAATGGATCCTGCGACGTATGCTAAAGCAGCAGGGCGGTATCTGATTGGAAAGCGGGAACTCTCTGAAATGCAAAACCGTGCTATTCTCCTGCATCCGCTCCCGCGCATAGACGAAATTGCTCCGGAGGTTGATAGCGACCCTCGCGCAGCCTACTTCAGACAAGCGGCAAACGGCATGTTCATTCGCATGGCGCTTCTTGCCGGGATACTTAAACCAGAGTCATGAAAAGCGACCCATCGAGCAAATCTCGACGGGTCTTTTATTTTTCTGACACTCTTAACTTCAACTTATAATAAACCTCATAATTTCGAAATTATGAGGTTTATTGAAAAGTTACAAAAGAAAGTATATTATTTCGAAACAGAAAGCGCAGTATGTCCCTATGGCTCAAGGGCTCCACGTGAAGCACGTCCTCGTAGTTCAATGGATAGAACGCAGCCCTCCCCGCACTAAAATTTGTCCAGCATGTCCCCGTAGCTCAATTGGATAGAGCGTCAGCCTCCGGAGCTGAAGGTTGCGCGTTCGAGTCGCGCCGGGGGCGAAAGTAAGGACAAATTTAGTGCGGGGCAAGCCGAAGGCTGAATGGACCGAAAGCAAATAATTTTGCTTTCGGCGGGCGAAGCCCGGGAATTTGCTGAAAAAGCAAATTTTCGAATCTGCCCGAGGACATTGAAAGACGAAAAATCCCCACGTTACGTCGGGGATTTTTCGCAGTTCTGATTCCGCAATACATATATTTACCCCGTTAGATCCTCACTATATAGTGCAGGACTGTATGTATCTTCTCAAAAATATTCCTTTCAGGATCTAACGGGGTGAACGAAAATGTAAGGTGCTTGCATTACGGAATCGGAACTGCTGGGGATCGCGACGTAAATCGTGATCCCCGAACTTCTTCTGGACTCGGCCGGCTGTTGCACTCTGACTCGTGGTCAGGTCGTGCGCCAGCTTTACCCGATTGTGATCTAGCGGATAGGCTCGAATCGAGCCCAGCGGCGGCCGAAATCGTCCCAGCCGCATGCGGTCATCCGCTGGCCGCGTGGCGGAATCGGAAATTCTTTATCCGCCGGCCGCACAGTACGCCCGGAGACGTCTTGCCGCCATCCATGCTTCTTGAGGCGGCCTTGGTGCCTCAACTTCAGCGTACGAATGATCGCCACTGCGTCACCTCCCGATGAACCGCGGGTGCACTGCTGCTTCCCGAAGCGTCCGCTTCGACGCGAACATCATGATGGTGGTCGCGATGAGCGGCGCGAACACGAAAAACACCATGATCGAAAGAAACACAATTGCCGTCAATCGAATCACCTCCCCCTATATGATGTAAATGTGGAACTTCCGGGCTTGTTTACCCGGGACGGAGATCCACCACAGGATTGCACGTAAAGTTTTTGTGAGTGCCCTCGATGAATCTCCTGCCCGGATAGAAAATTCGCTCGTAAATAAACTCTGTATGCTTCCCTCAATCGGGGTCCCTTAGCCACAAGGGCGGACTTACCGAGGAGGGACGGAAGCCTTTGTCAGAACCCCGAATGAGGGAAGCATATTTTCTAATATCCACATTATACACTAAAATAACTAAAAAGTCAATAATACAAAAAACGGCCTATAAAAGCCATTTTTTAGTGTTCAACTTGCTTTTTTACGTCATTCGGTCTGCAATAACAAATGCTCCAAATGCGTACGGTTTTATAACCGGCTCAAAATCATATCCCTTGATCATTCCGGCAATCGCATCTACGATGTCCCTCGTAAGGCCGTTTCTTCCAACGTCTGCGTGTATTTCATTTCCATCCCAGAAAAATTCGTTTCCTAAGATATCACGAAGCCGCGAGCGAACCTCTTGGCCAAGCGTAATTGACGCAACGGCTTCCGCAATAATGCGATCCCGGAGCGTATGGTACGAATGCTCTTTTGATTTCGTCCAGAAAAAAATACCGCCTTTCCCTTTTCGCCAGACGGTGATTGCGGTAACGAGCCGTGTCGGATCAGCTGATGCCGAATCAGTGCCTACAACAACTTTGTACTCATCGCGTGGATATTCCTTAACGTATCCGGCAATCCGGTCCATGACGCCTTCGAATGAAAGCACTCCGTATGTCGGACTTTGGAATATGATTTCCTGCATTGCTCGGCTGTTTGCCATAAAAATTGCCTCGAAAAATAATACCTTTTCTATACCACACCATTTAGGTTTAAAACAAGGCCCCTTGAGAATCCGCAGGAATGGAATATGGTTCGCTTGTCAGTTCCGCATTGAGAATCCGCGCAATCCGAAACATCCGCACGCCATTTCGCAAATGGCAAAATGCCTCAATTTCGCCATTCGGCTTTATTGCGTAGACGTCAACCAAACGGGACTTGCGAAATCCAAGGCCGTCAGAATCCTCCGATGAAATGTATTCAATAGACAGCCGCTTCTGATTCTGAAATGCCTCTTTCACAATATCGCCGATCGGCCGCTTCTCAATTCTTCCCCACGAAACCGGTATTGAATGAATCTTCCCGTCGCCGCGCGATTCAAACAAAATGTGCCCATTTTTCTTGCCATACTCATAGACATCACGCGTAAGCCGGACATCATCAAGGCAGTAGCGCTTTACATCTTCCACGCGTCCCGCTTTGAACCACTCGAGCGCTTCGAGTCCATGGCCTGATTTTGATTGCCCAATCGTTGCTTTTGCAACGCCGTCAAGCCCCACACGGTGCCCCAAAAAATTCACCGCATCCTCAAAAATATCGGTTACTGCAATTCGCTCAAGAATACTTGGCGCGACATACGGCGCAAGCACCGGAATATCAAAAAGTTTTGCGTTAAATCCGATGAGATGACCTGTTTTTGCAAGAATGCCCTCAAAGTCCTTTATCTCATGTTCTTCATACGCACGAAATTCTTGAGACGCGTATGAATATGCGCCGAGAACTGCAATACCAAGAGTTTCAAGATCTTCTTTTCTACCTGCAGGTTTTTTTGTTTCTATATCAAAAACAATCGTATCGCCAGACATCCCAGTATATCAACCTCGACTGCCCCGACAATGTGTCGGGGCAAAAAAGGATATTAGAATTAAGAACTTGTGATTGCTCTGCATCATAAATCGGTATAAAAAATTCTCTCAATTATTAGTCGAGGTTGTATTACTGGGCGTCTGGACGAGTATACCTCAAAACCCACAATTCTGCAAAAGAAGAGGCGAACGCTATCGGAGAAACGCGCGGTATTTCGAGGGAAGCATACCGGATACTAACGACACTTCATCTCCTATCATAATTTCATTTCGAGAAATAAATCCCGCAGGAAGCTCAAGAACCAATTCAGCGGGTATATCGGGAGCATATCGGGTGAGAAACTCACCGGGGACGTCCGGTTCGGGCTTTGCACCCTCCGCGATATCAATAATCTTCCCGTTTTTAATCCAGACAATGTCAATCGGGAATTTCATTCCTTTCATCCACATGGTGTGGCGCTCAAGCGTATCGAACAAAAAAAGCATTCCCGCGTCATCGTCAAGTGAATCCCTGCCGGAAAGCCCCTGTGTCCGCTCAAGAATTGTTTCGGCCAACTCGGCAGTAACTGATTGTCCCCTAATTTCAACGATCACGGTTCGCATGGGAGACGGAGCAAAAAAATACATAAATACCGCGACGGCAATAAAAAAAATGAAAAGGGCACTGCATAATAATACCAGCGGATGCTTCATACCCTACAGTATAGCAGGGAATGGAAAGAAAAAAACGCTACGGTTGATAGCGTTGTGGAGGGGATCGAAGAATCGAAGATATGATGCTATCATGCTGTTTTTTCTTTCGGCTCACTCCGTTGCCAGAGCGTATAGAGCGCCTTCACGGCTGCACGATGCTCTTCTTGAGAAAGGTTTTTTCGCCTCAAATCCGCCTTTTTGCGGCGGATGTGTATTCGCACCGATTGCGGAAGTCGCTGTCTCATGGTCAGTTCAAAAAGGCCTTCCGGCCTTCCCTGCGAATAGTACACGCAAATTCGCCGTTTGTCTATACCTTTGGTTTTCCGATCGCGGCAAGGAGTCGCGGTACAATATCATCTGTCGGAAACCCGTATGTTTCAAAATCGCCGATCCGGTCTGCCGAATGAAGCCCCCAGGGGGAACGCGGGTGAGTACCCGCCTCATGAAAATCAGAACCGCCGGTCTTTAACACCTCGTGTTTTTCCGCAAGTCCATACAAAAACTCGACGTCGTCTTCGCGGTGGGACGCGCTGAACACTTCGATCCCGTCAATGCCCCACCCAAGAAGCTCAAGAAAGAATTTTTCAAGATTGTCATATCCGCCGTCCGTAAAATCCGGTATCGGCGGGTGGGACCATACAGCAACGCCTCCGGCGGCATGAATAAGGCGGATGCCATCCTCCGCGCTCATATGGGTGCGGGAGACGAAATTCCTTCCCTTGTCCGAAAGATACGTTTCAAAAAAACCGTTTTTGTCCCTGACGCCGTCGCGGCGGAGCTTCTCTGCATTCTCCGGTTTTGCCATGACCGCGGACACAATATGCGGACGCGTTATTGTTGCGGAATGCGCCGCCTCGCGAAGGACATCGTCCCATTCGATATTAAATCCCTCGTTTGTTTTCAGATTTTCGACTATCTTTTTTGCGCCTTCTGTCCTGCTTTCGCGAAGCGATTCGATTGCCTTCTGGAGTTCGGGGTGCGCCGGATCAATGCCGTAGCCAAGAATATGGGCATGATGATCTTCAACCGACAACTCAATACCCGGGAGCGCGCGGAGTCCGAGCTCCTTGCTTTTTGCAAGAAACTCTTCAACTCCCGCAACAGTATCATGATCGGTGAGCGCAATCGTTGTCACCTCTGCGGCGTGCGCCATCTCGACGATTTCGGAGGACGAATGCTTTCCGTCAGACGCAATCGACTGGATCTGGAGATCAAACGAATTTCTGACGGCCATACCCGGTAGTAGACTTCGGCCATGCCGACGATGCGTCGGGGCAAAGTCCTTACAAATTGATTGTATAAAAAATGCTTATTGCAGTATGCCCGCCAATACCGGCACCAGATTTTTGAGCCGAAGTGTTACTACCGGGCATACCTATGTTTCAAACACTATCGTTGTTTCAAAGAAGCCCGCGGGGTTTCGCTTCACATCAACTTCGGTATAGGAAACGGCCTTTATTTCGTTGTCAAACACGTGAGACGGAATTCCGAAAAGCTCGCCCTCGAGAAAATTTTCTCCGAACGTGCGGAATTGAATGTCGAGAAATACGACGTTATACATATCGGAATCGGCAACGATGTGAGACAAACAGTCAACAAGAAGCGAATTAATGTCAACCGCCTCAATGCGGATATCCCGTTTTTCCTTCTCGCCCGATGCCCGCTCGTCGAGTATCCCCTCTTTGAGGTATGACGCAACGCCCCGAACGGCATTCCGAAAAAGGTCTTCAAGAGTTTTTCCGTGCACCCGCATTTTTACCACTCCGTCTTCGGGAATAATTTCAAAGCCGCGTTCTTTCATATGGGTAGTATACCACGCGCCCATAATTCAACGAGGGAGGCGGCGAATTTCTTCCTCGACGATTGCGCGCTCGTCCCAGGGAATTTTTTCTCCGCCTCGCGCCATCATCCATTTCTCTGCTCCCTTTCCGGTGATAACCACAACATCCCCGGCGGCCGCGTGTGTGAGAGCATACCGTATTGCTTCCCGTCTATCAAGTATACAAGATGCGTCGTGAGAAGACGGAATCCCAGACTTAATCTGCTCCATTATTAATTCGGGGTCCTCATCGTACGGATCCTCGTTCGTGAGAATAATCGTACTGCAGTATTCGGCCGCAATCGCGCCGAACCGCGGCCGTTTCCACGTATCGCGGCCTCCGCCCGCTGCTCCGAGAACACAGAGAATCCTTGTTTTTTTTGTGCGGCGAAAGTGCGCGTAGACCCCCCGGAGCGATTCGGGCGTATGAGCGTAATCAACGACAACGGTAAACGGGGATGTCTGCAGGACTTCCATCCGTCCCGGTACGCGGACAAACGTCCGGAGCGCCGAGGCGGCTTGTTCAAGCGATATGTGCTGCGCAAGCGCAAAGGCAAGAACAGCAAGGATGTTTGAAACATTCATGGCGCCGAGAAGCGGCGAGGATATGGCGGTATGTCCGACATCGAACCGAATGCCCTCTTTGGTAACGGACACATGCTCGACGGAAACGCTCTTTCCGTTCGTAAGAATTTCCGATGACGAATAGAACACCGGCCGCGCGCGGGTTGAGGCGGCAAACCGCTTCCACTCTGCATCGTCTTTGTTGACAACCGCAATCGCTTCCTTTGGAAGGCGGTAGAAAAAATCGAGCTTTGCGCGAAGGTACGCTTCATAGCTTCCGTGCGACTCGATGTGCTCCGGATGAACGCTTGTCATGATTCCCACGCGAAAGCGGATAAACCGGTGGCGAAACTGCTTTACTCCTTCTGACGTCACCTCGAGAATCGCATACCGAGACCCTGCTTTTCGGGCATCATGCAGAAATTTCTGTACTGCCATGCGCCCGGGCATGGTCATTTTCATCGGATTTTCCGTTTCCCTTTCTCCGATGCGCGAGCCAAGCGACGAAAGGGACGCAACCTTACTTCCGGTCTTCTCAAGCACATGGTGGAGCATCCGCACAACAGTTGTTTTTCCTTTTGTGCCCGTGACGCCGATTACAATAAGGCGCCGAGACGGGAAGCCGTAGAAAAGCGCCGCAAAAAAAGCCATGCAAAAATGGTAGAATGGCGCGAGCGCGGCGCGAAGCTCTTTAGGAATATATTGTTTTATCGCTTGAAGCAACGACGTCATGCCGGAATGAAGTTACCGGAGTATATCACGGTTTTCTGAAAACGCTTCGTGCAAACTGATATCCAAGATAGAGCCCGGGCCGGTAGACAAGATCAACCGAATCGGGATAGCGCACATGCATCCCGCGAAACCCCTCTTTGAACCGCGCAATGCCCGGCCATCGGGTTTTTTCCGTACCCCAGAAGTCGTATGCCGCAAACCCGAGACGCCGCGCTTCGCGGATAATCTCCCAGTGAAGAAGATGGGGCGCCATGGATTCTTTGTATGTCCGCGAAGAGCCGCCGTGAAGATAGGTCGCAATCCCCGAAGGCCGGTAGAAATTCACAAGGGCTGCGGCCGCGGGCTCTCCCCGCCAGTGTGCAATAAAGACGGCATTAAAAAAATCTGGAGTTGAAGCAGAAAGAATCGCTTCGTAGTGCTTTCTCGGATGAAGCCGGAACTGCTCACGCTCGGCCGTTTCCTCAAGAAGAGAGAAAAACGTTTCAAAACCGCCAAGAAGCCGCGATACGGAAACCCCGCGCCGCTCGGCAAGACGGATGTTATAGCGCGTCTTTTCACGCATCCGGCCGAGAATCTCTTCTTCCGGATCCCGCAAATCAAGAAGGATTGTTTCCTGCGGCTGAATTGAGTGTGTCCGCACAACATTGAGAGAACCGAATTCATACGGCTCCACATCCTGATCGACTTTTACAAAGACCGATTTTCGCTCGAGAGACACGCAATCAAGATCCCGCTCAAATTGTAGATCGTCATGGGATGGACGCGGGCAGTAGAGATACTGTTCGCCGCCGGGAAGCGGATGCGCGATAACCAGTGCCTTTCCGGCGCGAAATGTTTCCCGCCCAAGAGAGCGCTGGACCTCCTCCCATTCTTTTGATTGGAGAAACGAGGATACACTCCGAAGCATTCGATTTCCTCCATCCATGGTTATGATCTGCCGAGCGCTTTAAGAGCTTTTTTTATGCGATCTTCAACAGACATGACTCCGGGGGGAACTTTTGCGAGTGCATTTCGCGCATCGCGCTGGGTGTAGCCGAGATTCATAAGCGCTTCCAAAACATCTGCTTCGTCCTTGAGCTCCGGCGCATCCACGATCACGCCTCTCCCCGACAACTTTTCCTTGAGTTCAAGAACGATTTTTTCCGCAAGTTTTTTTCCGATGCCGGATACGCGCGTAAGATACGATGTGTCGCCCGCGGCAATCGCTTTTTTCAATGTGTCAGCAGGCGCAATAGCAAGGACATTCAAGGCGCCCTTGGGACCAATGCCGGACACAGAGATCAAAAGTTCAAAAAGCTCAAGTTCCGCATAATGCAAAAATGCGTAGAGTTCGCGCGCGTCTTCGCGGATGTATTCATGCGTCCAAACCTTGATCTGGCGCCCTTTTTCTGGTATTTTATGCAGAGTTTCCTGGGTTGCAAACGCCTTATACCCGACGCCTCCGGCTTCGATAACAAAGAATTTTTCTCCTTTAAGGAGAATGATCCCTTCGAGAGATGAAATCATACATTCATGGTAACATTTTTCGAGCGAAAAAAAGAGCCGGTTTCGTTAAAACCGGCGGGGCAATAGAATTTCCTTATTTTCCACGGTCTCTGGTCCGGGGATTGAACGAGGAATGGGGATAATCCGATGGTCTACGGCTGAAGTGCCTCGAAAAAGAATAATAACGTAGACAGGTTCAGAAGAATTGTTTACCACGCCATGTGTCACGCGAAAATTTGACCCTTCAGCCCATGTACGGTCCTCGCGAAGAAGAAACACGGGAGTGCTGAATCTGCGGAGAATCCGTTTTACAACAACTGCTTCTTTCCCCTCGATAACAAACGAGTACACCTCCCAACGCATTCAAGTTCGTATTCCCCGCGAATTCGTTTTCCAAGATCGGGCTGATACAAAAAAGTTCGCTTCCACGCATTCGCGCGGCCACGACTGTCTTTTTTGTCTTCAGAATGAATTCTGTAGAGAACCCACGCTGGATTTTCGGGATCAATGGTGTCCGGGCATAACACCGAATCGCCTTCTACCCGGCTAACCCCTAAAAGAACAAAAAAGAGCGCACAGACGGAGATACGGAGTAGTATTTCCATACGGGCCTCCTTTTTCCATTGTATTTTAATCACGCTACCACCCTATGAATAAAAAATCAAATTTTGTTCTCACAGCCCCATTCTCACCAACTGGCGACCAGCCGGATGCTATTCAGGCGCTCACGGAAAATATCGAAGAGGGCGTGAAGCGGCAAACCCTTTTAGGCGTCACCGGATCAGGAAAAACATTTACCATGGCAAATGTGATCGCGCGAACAGGCCTGCCGACGCTTGTCATCTCACACAACAAAACCCTTGCGGCCCAACTCTATCAAGAATTCAAAGAATTTTTTCCCGCAAGTGCGGTTCATTATTTTGTTTCCTACTATGACTATTACCAGCCCGAGGCCTACATTCCCCAATCAGATACCTATATTGAAAAAGACGCGAAAATAAACGAGCGGATTGACGCGCTCCGGCATGCATCAACCGCATCCCTTCTCTCGCGCCCGGACGTTATCATTGTCGCATCGGTTTCGTGTATCTATGGGATCGGCGACCCCGAAGAATACCAAAATGTTTCGTTTTTTGTGCGCCGCGGCGATACCGCAACCCAAAAAACAGTCAGTGCGGCGCTTACCGTGCTCCAATACACCCGAAATCCGATTGATCCCCAACAAGGTCATTTTCGCGTAAGAGAAAATACAATTGAAATTCATTTGCCGACCGCAGAAGATATTGTCCGAATCGAAATTGAAAATAAAAAGATTTCTTCAATGCGCATTGATAAAGCGGATGTGAAAAGAAGAGGCGAAGGCCGCGCGGTCAATGAATTCAGAATTTTCCCGGCAAAGCATTTTGTGACGCCTCAAGACACGCTTTCGCTTGCACTTGCAAACATTGAAATCGAGCTCAAAACGCGCATCCGCGAGCTCAAAGAAAAAGGAAAAATCCTTGAAGCAGAACGTTTAAAACAGCGGACGGAATTCGACATGGCAACGCTCCGGGGAACGGGCTACATAAACGGCATTGAAAACTATTCGCGCCATCACTCGTTACGTGAACCCGGCTCACCACCCTCA
>CAYHJX010000013.1:0-19316 GCA_964357005.1 uncultured Candidatus Saccharibacteria bacterium
CCCCCCACTGCCACTACAGGTGCCTGACGGCGTAACAGTTATGGTCTCGGTCGAAGCGCCAATTGGCTTTGACAAAAACACCCGCGATCTATCCGACAGACATTCCGTGGTTGCACCAGTAAGCGCAGGAGAAACAGAAAAATTCTTTTTGTCGGACGACACGATTTCTATACTTGATCCTCCTGACATCGAAAATGCAAAACTGCCGTCATTCACAACAACGGAGTCAAACACGCCACCACCGGAAACAGTATACGAAGAACTGTCGGACGGAAGAATAAACGTGACGCTATCGGCAACACTGACCTCGTTTGCCGCAAATGCAACAAGCGGCGAAACAAGAAACAATACACTGACGACGAGAAAGCGAAAATTCATGCTAAACGGGTTGGGTGTAAAAAATTTTAGTGCTGCCAGACATCAATCCGGATATTGGCAGGGCCGGGATTTGTGGTTGCCGCACCTGAGAAAAGACACATCTGTACGGTAACGGTATCATCTGCGGACACCCATGCCTTAAAGGTGCTGCTTGCAATGCTCGCCAACGAATTCGGGAGACTCAGAACAACGGTATTATTGTTGTTGTCAGAAACTCCTGTCACGGTTGGGGTAACGCTGCTGCACGTAGCGGCAGGGGTCGAAGCAAAATCAGCGGTGGAACTTGCAGAAAGATGACCAGTAATGGTGGCGCCGCTTGTTCCAAACTTTGTATTGCGCAGTGTCGTTGATGCCTGCACGTCAAGCGTATCAGCAGACGCGTCTCCCAAAGTTATATTTCCATACGTGGTAAGTGTGCCGCCGAAAAGTGCGGTGCTTGATGCATGAAAAACACCATCGAACCACGCAGTGCCGTCAATCTCAACATCGCCTTCCGCCCCCAATTCGTCCGCGCCGACTGTACCAATATGGCCGAATGTGCTGTCTGTCCCGATTCGCATCTGAGTGAAATATGCGGTCGCGGTCACGCTGTCTGTTGCGGCATCGCCCAATGTCACGTTCCCGTTTGCCGTTACCGCGCCGGTAAACGTGGATGCGCCGGTCACATCAAGCGTAGTAGTCACCGAAATGCTGTTTCCGACAGTCGTTGCCCAAACCGAACCACTGACTGCGAGTACAACTCCCACAAAAAGACCAAAAATAAAAATCAATGAACTTACATCCACAATTTTCCCCTTCATATATTAAATCATCTTAAGATATAAAAACTGTTTTCATTATATCGTCCCCAGACGCAATAAGAAAGGGGGGGGTGTGGAAAACTTGCGCACATTTTGATATCCCGGCAGAAATCAAAGCTAACATACAAATTAATATTCCCATATTTCAAGATTTCAGACGAGAAAACCAAAAGCCCCCGAGAGGGGGGGCTTTGGTACTAGCTACAAGGTCTAGATTTACTTCGTGAAGTTCTGCTGGGTCATTTCCGTTGTCGGAAGGCCCGGAACTTGGTAGCCGTTCAACCAGTCATCAGTCGTTGTAGCGGCTGTCGTGGTTGTATTTGGCGACCAGACGAAATCGTTCTGCGCGGAGTACGCTACGGTATTTGCATTCTCGCGATCTACCAGGTTTGTGTTATTCGCAAACGTGGAGTCGCCGAGAAGTGCAACCGCGACCGAGTCACCAGCTGTTGCGCTTGTGACAGTACCGCGGAGCTCGAAGTACCGAGAACCGCCCGCAGGAATGTTCAACGCTTCATCAGTCGTAGAAGCAGTGTCATCGGTGGTCACCGCAGAAATTCCGACCGGGTCAAAGTAGAAGACCACTTCATCAACACCGATCGTATTGCTCGACACTAAACCATTCCATACGTCTTCACCTACTTCATCAACATTTCGTGAATGCACAGGGTTTTGCGCATAGGCGTTCGTTGAGAATCCGGAATCCGAGTAGACAAAGAGTTTGAATATTGTCGTTGTTGCAACAGTCGTTGAACTTACGCGGAAGGCCATTTTCGCAAGGCCAACATCGCCCGCGGCATCCGCCGTTACTTTAACGCGGTAGAGCGTCATTTCGCCGTTTACCAATGTATTTGATGGTACAGAGAGGCGTTCAAGCGTTGGATAGCTTCGGACAAGCCGCACTCCTGCGCCAGCTGTATCAGCTCCCGCCGTCGGATTGATTTCTCCGCCCGATGAGGTGCCGACACCTTTTGTAGTCGTTACTGCTTCACCATCATAATTCACTGCGACAAGATGACCTCGAGTTGCCGGCTCATTCACGCCGAGCTGACCGAGATCCGCCTTAATGGAAAGGAGTTTCTCGGAATCCTTCGGAACCGTGAAGTCGGTCGTCAACGTGGACGTCGCGCGGGTATTCGTTCCTTGGAATACCGCCTCGCCGACTTTTGTTGCGCCGTCCCAAAGAGTCAACTTCTTAATGTCTGATGTTGACGCCGTTGAAGATGAAAGCGTAAGCGCAATCCGATCAAGACGAATTGCCTCATCTGTTGATTTGATCTTCAACACGGTAAGGAGGACATCGGTTTTGTTTGAGATGCCGTAGCGCTCTGTGGTCGGGCTTGATGCGTCAAGCGTAATCGTAAGCGTTCCTCCGGTCTTTATGGTCATTGTCGGACCGGTATTATTTGTCGTCGTTTCTGTAACTGTGGAACCGGTGTTTTTACCGACAACAGTCGTGTCGTTATTTGTCGACGTAAGACCGATTTGGAATGTATCGCCCGCAGACGGCGAATTCGAGATGTTACACTTCACATCAACTTCCTTCACTGTTCCTTTCGGAACAATGAGTTCGGAATCCATGTTGAAGGTAAGCAAATCTTGAGTTGCTGCCACTGTTTCGTCAGGCGTTACGACGTTTCCGCCGGTGTTTAGGGCTGTTGCGCCGTCAAACATCTGGCAGGTATTCAACTCATTCGCAATAGCAGTTACTGGCGTAAGGCCGAGTTTCTGCGTTGTGATTCGGAGATCTTCTCCTGAATCAGTAGCATCATACTGGACTCTTGCAAAGAGGAATCCGTTTACGCCCCGGACAACGTTTTGCGAAGCCGGGCTCGAGGAAAGCGCTACGCGAAGTGTTGCGCGCTTTACGGTCACGGTATTCGCGGTTGTTGACGACGTCGGAGTTGCCGAAATCGTAAGGCCGGTTGTACCGCCTTTTGCAGTAATATCACCATCAGGATCAATAGATACTTGAACCGTATCCGCATCCTCGAAATCAGTTGTCAATTTACCTTTGACTGTGTAGGTGTTCGCACCGACTGGCACCGTCCAGGAATCTGTGAAGGTTGCTGATTCATCTGAACCAACATCCTTCGGGCCTGCGACAACACCACCCGCGCTGTCATAGATTGATACATTATCAATCTGCGTTCCGTCTTCTCCGTTCGACACCGCGAACCAGAGTTTAAACGACGAAATATTTACTGTCTCGCCTTTTGCTTCAAGCATGAAGGAGCCGAGCGCAGTATTCGATACGTCTACAGGGACGTTTCCTGCGGGAACGGTATTTGACTTCTCAACGCGGAGAGACCCTTTCGAGATGGTATGCGAATACCCATCATAGTAGGGCTCTGTTGAAGTAAATCCTTCACCCTGCGTTGAGGTGTTTGCCGATGAACCGTTTGCCGCTGTGATGTAGTAGCCAAAGGTTTTCCCCTTTGCCACAACATCAGTACGGCGCTGGATATCAAAGTCAATGGTTCGATCTGAACCGCCTTCAACATCAAGCTTTAGGGAAACCTCAATATTACCGCCTTTATCAACCTCAATCGATGCACCAAGTTTTGCAACATAGTATCGGCCGTCTGATGTGGCGGTTGCAGGATACTCAACATTGTTTACCACAACGCGGACATTTTTAATGTCACCAGTTCCTGCGGAACCCGCCTGGTACCACCGAACTTGCTCAAGCATAACCGGCTCTGCAGACCCGACGGTCCATTTTGCAGATGACGAAAGAAAATTCGTGGTGCCGACTTCAAGAGAAGTTCGCGCTGCACCCGGATCAAGAGGCCCGCGCGTTGGCGACGCTAATGAGCCGAGCGTAAGAGACGCATTTATCGTCATCGAATTCCCGCTAACCGGGAGACCATTGACAGCGGCTGTTCCTGCGTCAACCGCAACAACAGCCATGCGGCCGACCTGGCCAGCCTCCTGACTCAAATCAGAATCCATGTTTACCGCAATGGTAAGGACTTGTGATGTCCCTGCTTTTACTGTAATGGGCTCGGTCAATGTTGCGCGATGCGACGCATTGAGAGTTTTTTCAAGTCCGAGCTGGACGCCGTCAGAACCCAATACGACAACACTTGCTACTGCAGTGTCGTCCATGAGGCCTTGGCGTTCAACCGTAATTGACTTAATTGTGACATCTCCGTCGGAGCTCGCGCTTACGATGACTTTCGTAAACGGAACCCGTGCTGCGCCTTGAGGCGCAAGCGTTGCCGGCGGCTGATCAGCTGCTGCGGAGACAGTAAGACCTGATCCTGAAGGAGTCGTTCCCGGAGGAGGAGGCGTTACCGGACCACCAGCCACAAGCGCATCATACTTTGCTCGCGAAATCGGACCAAAATATCCCGCTGCCGGGCTTACGGCGTTTGCCGCTTGCCACGATGCAACTGCGGATTTTGTCAAATTCCCGAAGTACGTTGTTTCGCTCCCCGGGGAACCTGCTCCGCTTGATGCGACTTTATGGCCTGCGCTATTCAAGTACTGCTGCAAGCATTTGACATCTTCACCCGTTACGCCCGTTGTGAGGTCGCGAGTGAATCCGCAGCTTCCCGCCGGACTTGTTACCGGTACAGGAGTGCCGCCCGTTAAAGACGCTTGTACGTTTGCGATCGTTGTCGCATCTGCTCCGAATGAAGTCAGAAGCTGCAAGATCGAATCAATCTGCGCTTGGGTAAGCGAAGCACCTTGCGCCGCAATCGGCACAAATGCTGTCACCCCCGACAGCGCAACCACGGTAGCCATAACGGCAACTTTTGCCTTGAAGCTCCCGTAGCTTCTGTACATATTAATCATATATAATTATCTTTTTTAAGTTCGAAACCTTCCCCGCACTCCTCGTGTTCTATACAGTAGGCAAGAAGGCAAGGAGAGTTCCGTAATTCGGAACGCTCTTTTTTTATCCGCCGACAACGGATATTCCTCGAGCATTCCTTCACTATTAATTTCTACCAAATGATTCCCATTGGAGAATATCTTATCACCGCTTCACTTCTCCGGCTGGCTGGGATGTGAATAAATCGACCACAACCCGTACCCAGCAAAAGAGCGTAAAGAGGACCGACCAGATCTTTTCTCCAACTCAAAATTTCTAATGTAATTATCTTCACATTTCAGTTGTCAAAGTGCTCTCCGTTCTCCCTCTCTTTCTTTCCTGTTTCTTTCACGCAAGAATAGTCGGGAATTTCCATTCCGCTTTCTGGCTTAGCCAACTTTCATGGTACTAAACCAGAAGACGAATTGCAAATCCACACCTGTGCATATCTAAAACAACGAAAAAATAGCTTATCTAAAGCAATCTTTTGTAGTCATACACATGCCTGTACTTTATTATACGTACGCGCTTTTTTACGGGCAATAGCAACTTTTCCACAACCAGTGAAATGTTCTCGCTATTTCTCATATCACAATGCTACACCTTACAGCCCCCAACAGCTTACGTCAACCTTGACACATGAAAATATTATGGAATAACTCATTATCCTTCAAGAAAATAGGTGGTCCAGCGCTTATCCCCCTCCCGCCTCAAGATGTTCTTGAAAACAAGGTCCTGAAGGTCCCGTTGGACGGTTTTTGAGCTCACCCCCGAGAAAAGGCCGTGAAGATCCCCTAACCGCGCTTTTCGCTCGCCTTTTTTCATATGGTCAATAATGGCTTTTTGCCGTTCTGTTATCGCATCCCCCTCTCCGGAATGTCTTATATGTCCCTTATCTCCTGTTTCGCTCTTCTGGCTTCCAATATTTTGCCGAGAACTATCTTGAATAACGGATCGTTTACTGCTTTTTTCTGCGGAGGTATCAAACCGATGCTCTTTCGACAAATGGGACTTGCCCGCGTCTCCAACATCAAATCCAACGCCCTTGTTTCCCTCCTTGTGACCCGGCGCTTCGCTATTAGCGCGAGGAGTAAATCCTGTTCCATCAGACATCCCTTCATTGCTCCTCGAAGAAGTATGCTTTATGTCCGATAATCGTGATTCATTCTTAAAAAATTGGCCTAAAAACTCGTATTCCCGATAAAGGACAGAGAGATTAATCGGCTTCACAAGGCGCATGGTTCGCGCAATATCAAGATATCCCTTCAGTGCCTCGATTCGGGCAAAAATCTGGAGCGCTCCTGCCTCAAAATTAGCATCATATCCATATTCGGTAACAAGCCCGAATATCTCGTTTGCCTTCTCCCGAAGAGACCGCCTTAATACCTCGTTTCTTGGGAAAAAATCCGTCACGCGGTAAAGCGCAAGTGTAAGCTCAAACACCTCTTTTTTTATGTCTTCCGAGAGCTTTGATACCATGCTCAACAGTGTAGGAACTCGCCTATATGGTGTCAAACCCCGCCACTACAATTTCGACCGTTTCTGTGCTACCCCGGGGAAGCTGGCGAGAAAATCACCAAGATGCCAATTCGTATGTTCTTCTCCCGTCGGACGGAAACGGCAGTAGCAGTCGAAATTTAGTGCGGGGTCAAACGTTCGGGTTGCCTTACGATGAATGAAAGGATACGATTTGAGTATGCTCAAAAACATTCTAAAATATTTATCCCTTGCAGGCGTTATTACTGTTGTCGGACTGGGGACGCTTTTTTTTATCCAATATCTCCAATACCGAAACAGCCCCGAATATCAAACAAAAAAATTCCTTGAGGAATGGGAAAAAGCGTATAGAGAAGATATGTATGGCGGAGATACCCCTGAAGAAACACTCCAGCTTTTTATTGATGCGTTGAAAAAAGGCGATACGGATATCGCCGCGAAGTATTTTATCATTGATGAACAAGAGAAGTGGAAAACCAGACTTTCAGAAACAAAAGATAAAAACTTACTCTCGAATTTAATAGCAAAAATTGAAATGGTAAAGATCACTAAAAAGACAGATGAAGAAGCCTATTTTTCGCTTATCGATAAAGACAATATAGCAGTCTCTGAGATAATAATTGCGAAGAATCCCTACAGCAAAAAATGGAAAATATACGAAATGTAAAATATTTAAAGACATGGATAGTTCTTGGAGGGACACTTTTTGTGTTCCCTTTTTTTATATGGGGCTACAGCGACACAACAACGCATCCGGCGCTTACGCAAGAGATTTTGAATTTCTATAACAAATCATATCCTGAAAGGCAGATTGATTCCGGCGTTATGGAAGAAATTATCCAGGGAAGCATTGACGAAGATAACGGAACAAGATGGCTCTATCATTTTTATGATCCCATTTACAACCGAGGACTTACTCTTGAAACAAATTCATCAATTAATAATCCGGACCTTGCCTATATTGGCGGGACGAATTTAAAAAGGGAATGGGAAAGTTCAAAAGAATGGGCAAAAAATACTTCTCTTCAAAGCGGCGGGATAACTTCTGCTCTTGCAGGAATATTTACTGACTTCTTCTCAAGCAATACTGATTATTCATGGGACAGAGCAATCTACGACTATACATGGGGCGACGAAAAACGCGGACTAAGAGGACTTGGGCATATCCTTCATTTATTGGAAGATGCAACAGTACCGGATCATACGAGAAATGATCCGCACCCTCCAATTTTAGATCTTGGCAGTCCGTATGAAGAAATAACGAAACAATTCACTCGGAAAAATATAACAATCCAAAATTTTGATCAAAAAATAAATGAATTCTCAAATCTATCAGGCTTTTTTAATATTCTTGCCGAATATTCAAATCAGAATTTTTTTAGTGAAGATACTACTCTTTCATCAAAATATAATCACCCAATAATTGAAAAAGAAGGGGTTGAGATACTGAAGAATGGGATAGGATATAAATTTCTTTATATCAGAGACCAATCGAATGAAATTTATCCAGCGGCGAGAATAATTGAAAATTTTATAGATGGAACAAAAGAATATACTCTAAGAGATCCTGAAAATTTTATTATAAAGGATGTTTATTGGTCTCGGCTTTCGAAACAGGCAGTTCTTCATGGTGCTGGGGCAGTAAAGCTCTTTTTCGACGAAGTGGAAAAAGAAAAACAAACAAAAGCGCTTTACAACAAAAATCGGCCGTGGATAGGAAAACAATTTGATAAAATTACTTCTGGCTTTGCAGGAATCATTTTCGGAACTAACCCCGATTCGGGCTCACAACAACAAACAAACGCTGGTATCTCGACCCCTGCAAACGAGACAGAGCCATCAAAAGAAGTAGAAATTCCGCAAAAAAAGGAGCCTTCCAACATTCAAGCGGCCTTTCCTCAAAAAACACAGCAAATCACTGCAAATACCGTCGTAAATAACGAACAACCAAACCCCACTTCTCTGGATACCAACCAACCGTTTTCTCAAAATACATCGTCAATTCTTCCGATTGCGGGCGTTGGCGGAGCACCACCGAAAGAACCAGCTCCCAGTGACGAAATATCAGCCGCGCCTGCACCGCAAGTAGAGATTATTGAAACAACAGCCGCTTCCACAACGCCGGTCAATAGCGAACAGCCGATCTATATCGAACCGCCAATTATCACCGAGCCCAATGAGAATACCTCTGTATTCGCAACAACCACTCTCATATTTAGCGGCACTGCAGAACCGGACCGAATCATCCGGGAAATCATAACCAATGCATCAACTACTTCTGATACTGACGGCGCATGGACCCTCACGCTTGTCTTACCGGAGGGGACAACAACACTTACTTTTTTTGCGGAGGACTTTGCGGGGTATATTTCAAGCGGCACGCCACGAACCATCTTTATCACACTGCCTCCGGAACCGGTATTGAATCCGCCTGACAATACCCCGCCCCCTCGAACGCCCGTTGGCCCCATGCCGGGTCCGACAATCGGGGACTTTATCGCAATTCCCATGATCCGTTCCCCGCAGTCGTTTGTTATTATGGATGACGGCGCTCACGCGCTTCTCGCTGACGGAAACCAGATATCAATGCTCATACTCGAAAGCGGTGAAGTCCGCATTGTTGCCACCGGTCTTGAAAATCCGACTCGGATGGCAGTGGAAGCAAGCGGCGAAACCGCGCTTGTATTGGAAGACAAAAGTCCGGAATTTCCCGGCGAACACGCCGGACGCCTCACCCGAGTAAACATCCGCACGGGCGAAAAGACCGTGCTTGCAACCGGATTCGGGGTTCCCCGAGGAATCGCAATAGAGCGTGAAGGAGAGACCGCGCTTGTCCGCGCATACGGGATTTACCGCGTTGACCTCAATCTCGGAAGCACAACCCAGCTTGCGTACGCATCGATAAACGGCGACATCGCAATGGAGCCGGGAACAACAAGCGCGCTTTTTCTGACTGAAGAAGTATATCAAGGACGCGGGGTTCTCAAAAGAATCGACCTTGCTACAAACGAGATCACAACTGTTACGGAATCCATGAGCGGATCAATACGGGGCGATGCCATAGAGGTCTCCCCTGACGGAGCATTTGCGTTTGTCCTTGTTGCAGGAGGGGACTCCGGCATCACTCAAATAAATCTCAAAACCGGCGAATCAGCACAAATATACTCAACAGGTCCTGTATTTTACGGATCGTATTCCATCAGGGACCTTGCACTGTATCCCGACGGAAGTGAAATTTCGTTTTTCCTCAATTCTCCACTTGAAGGATTGCCGCTAAGGAGCATGAATCTTGCGAACCGCACTCTCACAACAATCGCATGGGCACGGATACCGCACGCACTCGCAATGTCACAAGAAGATAATGCTCTTGTGGTCGCAAGCCCCGTATACTTTGGCTGGCTGTTTGACCGACTAAAACCCGATACGGGAGCCGGAACGCGACTCAAGGGCTTTGCGCAGTATGCAAGCTCATTTGCGCTCTTGCCAAACGATATGGAAGTCCTTACAACAACTATTAATAACGCCTCTATATCCACGATAGAGCGCATTCATCTTGGAACAGGACAAAAGGCGACGGTTGCCGCAAACATAACGCCGCAGGCGGTAAAAATCGCCCTTGAAGCAAATGGTAAAACAGCACTTATATCGACAGTGGGGAAGCTCCTCCGGATCGAACTCGAAACGGGCACAACAACAGTTATTTCAGATCAAATCGCCGGCGCAGGGCCGATTGCAATTGAAAAAGACGGACTCTCTGCGCTTCTTGTTAATTCAATCGGTAATACCACCGCTCTGAGCCGTACAGATCTCGCGTCAGGCACAACAACAGTTCTTACAAGCGATATGGGGGTTCCGGGTTCATCAGGAGGAATCGGTCTGGATCCGGACGGGAAAAGCGCCGTCATTGCACTTCGCAATGCGCTCATACGAATTAATCTCGAGACATTCGAAATAACGCCCATATCCTCCCAAATCTGCGGGAGCACATCAATACGAAACATGGTTATGGAAGAGTGGGGAGAAACAGCTCTTGTTACTCACGATGCATGCGGTCTTGCGCGCGTCCGTTTGAAATAAGAAGTATCGAATCGGAGAGGTTTTTTCTCTAGGAACCTCCGTATTGATTTTTCAAGGAGCGGCCATGGCCGCTCCTTGACTTTTTATGAATCGAGTGCAAATATCTTCACAGCACGCTGACAAAGGAGAAACTGATGAATACGACTGAAATCGCCACGGCATTCGTTGATCTTGCTCTTAAGCATGACTGGAATACAGTCAAGGAACTTCCCGCTTGTGAAGTAGAAATACTCTTTGCGGCTGTTTCTGCCGCCGGGTTCGAACCAGAAAAGGTAGTCCCCGGAAAGCTATTCGGTAACTACCGAGATCAAGACGGTAGCAGTACTGGCGAAACCTATCCAATCAACAGTTCTTGCCCATACAGAGTGATTAACCGGGAAGGTGAAAACCACTACCATGCAACAGAATGGTTGGACTCTGCTCTACGTTATGCCCAAGAAAAGAAAGACCGCCAGTACCTCGTCGAAGTAATCGCGCGAGAGATCGAGCGGAGCGTTCCATTGAAGCCAATCCAACTGACATCTGACGACGATCTCCTGCGAGAGTATCCTCCCTCGGGTAGCTACTCCGTGAATCATACCCGAGACGATCGCGACCTTGGCTCTTGCGTAGGCGTACACGATTACTGCAACGGTTGGGTGGATCGCCGTCGGGCCACAAAGACGCATGACGCACTCGTCTGCAGGGCGTGCCATCTGCGAATTCTTTTTCCGAAGGAAATCAAGATCTACGGAGAGCTACGGCAATATCTGTCATCAAAGTTCGTTCAAACTCAGACGTAACCAAATAGTTCCATCTGGCACCAACTCAAGGCGGCAAGAGAAATCTTCCCGCCTTTTTCTTTTTCAAAATTACCATTTGCTCGCGGTCGCGAGCAAATGGTAAAATATGCGAAAAACTCAACTCTCGAAACAAAACAAAAATTGTACTATACTTCTCCTATGAAAGAGGGAGAGCGAATTGCCGACATTCTTAAGCGGCTCAAAAAAACATATCCGAACGCAAGAATTGCGCTTCGATACAAAAATCCGTGGGAGCTTTTGGTCGCGGTCATACTTTCCGCGCAATGCACGGACAAAAAAGTAAATGAAGTGACTACGCGTTTGTTCAAAAAATACCGGACGCTTGAGGACTACATCCGCGCAAAACCAAAAGAATTTGAACAAGATATCCGCGAAACAGGATTTTTCCGCGCAAAAGCAAAAGCAATTCTCACGACTGCAAAACTCGTAAAAGAAAAATTTAACGGAAAAGTTCCAAAGACAATAGATGACATCCTGACGCTTCGGGGCGTTCAACGAAAAACCGCAAATGTTGTATTGGGGAATGCATATGGTATTGTAGAGGGGATAGCAGTTGATACGCATGTGCGCCGCCTCTCAAATCGCCTTGGCATATCAAAGCATTCCGACCCCGTGAAAATCGAACAAGACCTCATGAAAAAAATTCCAAGGAAAGAGTGGTTTCGCACAACATACCTTTTAATTGACCATGGACGAGCGATTTGCCAAGCGCGGGATCCGCGATGCGACCTTTGTCCCCTTTCCGATCTATGCCCGTCCGCGTTTCGATTTCCAAAATTTAACAAAGAGTTAAAGAAATAAAAAACATGGCAAACTCAAATGACGACATACTGCAGACCTGGCGCGAACTCGGAGTAAGGATTGAATCGCTCCGTTCGCAGATGGATGAGTTCAAAAAAGAGCGCCGGACCGCGCTCATTACGCTGATTGAACGAAAAAAAAACGTCCTCACAATGGAAAAAAGCACGTTCGAGGAGCGCCCCGAAAGCCCGAAAGCCCTTGAGGTCTACCAAATGCCTGACCCATGGGACAACTACTACTACGGAGAAGGACTTTTCTACACCCGCGCGATCACCGGAAACCACGAATCGCGCGGCCGCATGCCGCTTCGCCAAATCGGCGAGAGCGAAACCGACGTCTTGGTCGGCGGATCAAACCTTATAGAGGTGTTGTTGGCGCTTCCCGACTCCCGGTAGGGCATTGTGGAAAACTTATCTTGCCTGAAAAAAGGGGGAACTGCATAATTGAACAGCGGAAAAGAGCGGATCATTCTGATCACTCGAGTCCGTAAAACTCAACGCTCTTTGGCAGCGTATCTGCCATTTCGGAGGTTTCGCTCCTCTCCGCAATTTGCTGTTCTTTCACATTATTCCTCTCTCATTCTCTTATATATGCACGCTCTGGCCGTGTTCTGCACGCCCTCTGCGTGCCAAACTACGGCCGGCTCCCTCAAGGATTCCGGCCTCTCTCTTTTTATGGGAAATTATTGGACTTTTTGCATGAACCCCGTTACCATGGCCTACTTCCGTGGTAACTATCAAGACCCTTCGGGATAATACTCCATTCCTCCTCGTCCCGTTAGAGATGTAATCTCTAACGGGACACGGGCTTACACCCGTGGCTTCCTGGTAACGGGATGAAACAAGTAACACGGACATTCAAAAAGGCCCCAGAGGCCTTTTTGAATGCATGGATGTAAAAATTAACGTGCTGTTTACACTTTTGAGGCAACAGGAGGCACTTTTACCCTTCCACCAATCTTTTTCATCCCCTTGAGAAATTCAACTTTTTCCGCCTTCACGCTCGCAATCACCGCATCCCCGCTCCTGATATTTCCCGAAATAAGTTCTTCAGCAAGCGAATCAAGAATCGAGGTCTGAATCGCGCGCTTCAAGGGGCGCGCCCCGTACTGGGGATCATACCCTTTTTCCGCAATGAACTTTTTGAGCTCCGGCGTAAAGGAGATGGAAATTTCTTTTGCGTCCATCCGCTTTCGCACGGCGTCAAGCTGGATTTCAACAATTGCGCGAATGACATCCGGCGAAAGGGACGAGAAAATAACGATTTCATCAAGGCGGTTCAAGAACTCCGGGCGGAAATGCTGTTCAAGCGACTTTCTGATTTTTTCCTTCATGCCGATCTCTTTTCGCTCGCGCGTATCCTCGTCAATCGTGACAAATCCAAGCCCCGACATTTCCTGCACGTATTCGCCGCCCACGTTTGACGTAAGAATGATAATCGCATTTTTGAAATTGACGGCGCGCCCCTTTGCGTCCGTCAGCCGCCCGTTATCAAGAATTTGCAAAAGTATATTAAACACTTCAGGATGCGCTTTTTCAATCTCGTCAAACAAAATAATGGAGTACGGCCGATGCTTCACAAGCTCCGTCAACTGCCCTCCCTCTTCATATCCCACATAACCCGGAGGAGAGCCGATGATTTTCGAAACAGTGTGGCGCTCCATGTACTCGGACATATCAATGCGGATGAGCGATTTCTCATCCGAAAACAAAAATTCCGCAAGCGCTTTTGCAAGCTCGGTTTTCCCGACGCCCGTGGGGCCCAAAAACATGAATGATCCGATCGGGCGGTTCTCTTCCGCAATCCCCGCGCGGGAGCGGCGGACCGCGTTCGCAACTTTTTTGATGACGTCATCTTGCCCGATAACGCGCTTTTTGAGTACTTCCTCAATTCGCATGAGGCGGGATGCCTCGGTCTCAATAATTTTTGTCACGGGAATTCCGGTCCAGCGCGCAACAACATCCGCAACGTCTTCCTCGGTGATCTCCGAGCGAAGAAGATGGCGCGATTTCTGAAGTTTCTTCAGCCGCTCTTCTGTCTCGCGGAGTTTTTTCTCAAGCTGCGGAATAGCGCCGTAGCGAAGCTCGGCAACGCGCCCGAGCTCGCTTGATCGCTCGGCGATGTCGGATTCCTGACGCGATGTGTCAAGTTCTTTTTTGAACGCCCTAATCTCAGCAATCGTATCTTTTTCCTGCTTCCACGCGCCTTCAAAGTCGGCCGTGCTCTCATGAAGCGCGGAGATTTCCTTTTCAATGGTTTTGACGCGCGCTTTTGATTTTTTATCCAACTCTTTTTTGAGGGCTTCGCGTTCGATTTCGAGCTTCATGACTTTTCGGCGCGTTTCGTCAATCTCCTTCGGCAAACTGTCCATCTGAAGCCGGAGGGACGACGCGGCCTCATCAACAAGATCAATCGCCTTGTCGGGCAAAAACCGCTCGGTGATGTATCGCGCGGAAAGGGTTGACGCGGCAACAAGAGAAGAATCCGTGATATGAATGCCGTGGTGCGCTTCGTATTTCGGCTTAAGACCGCGCAAAATTGAAATCGTATCTTCCACCGACGGCTCATCAACGTAGACCGGCTGAAATCGCCGTGCAAGCGCGGGATCGCGCTCAATATAGCGCTGATATTCTTTCAAGGTTGTTGCGCCGATTGCGTGGAGCTCTCCCCGCGAAAGCGCGGGCTTCAGCATGTTTGATGCGTCCATAGCGCCTTCTGCCGCGCCCGCACCCACAATCGTATGAAGCTCGTCTATAAACATAATGAATTTTCCGCTTGCGCGCTCGATTTCCCGCAAAATCGCTTTCAGGCGGTCTTCAAACTCACCGCGGTATTTTGTTCCCGCGATGATTGCGGCAAGGTCAATTGAAATAAGCTCTTTTTCCTTCAGCGTCTCGGGAATGTCGCTTGACACAATCCGCTGGGCAAGCCCCTCGGCAATCGCGGTCTTCCCAACGCCCGCTTCCCCGATCAAAACCGGATTATTTTTCGTCCGGCGCGACAGCACTTCCATGACGCGGCGGATTTCTGCGTCGCGGCCGATCACCGGATCGAGCTTTTCCAGACGCGCAAGGCGCGTCAAATTCCGGGCGTATTTTTCAATGACATTATATTTTGATTCGGGCTCCGGGTCGGTTATCCGCTGGCCGCCGCGAAGCTCCGCAAGGGCTTTCAATACGATCTCCTTCTGAATCCCTTCACGCTCGAGAATCTCGCGCGCGCGTCCGGGAATTTCAATGAGCGCAAGCAAAAGATGCTCGGTTGAAATAAATTCGTCTTTTAACTGCGCCGCCTCGCGGTGCGCCTGCTCAATCACTTTTGCGAGGTCCTGTGTCAAATATACTTGGCCCACCGGCGTTGCAACCATGGCGCCCCGCGGCATTGCGTCAAGCGCTTCAAACAAACGATCAACCAAAAGCGACACATCAACTTCCAAACGCTCAAGAATCGAATCAACCGTCCCCTCTTCTTGCAAAACTAGTGCAGACAAAAGATGCAGGGCGTCAATCTGCTGGTGCGAGCGCTCAAGCGCAAGATCATGCGCTTTTTTGAGCGCTTCCTGGGCTTTGATGGTGAATTGTTGAAATGGAGGCATACGTTCGGCACTCCATTGTCCCGACACGCGAGTTTCTTCCTGCGAAGAAACTCGCTAAGAGTCGGCACAATATAGTGCCTCTCTCTAAAATAAAAGATAAATTTTGAAAAATACTATTGCCTATCTTCTATAACTTACTTACTGAAAAAACAGATTCTATGCATCTATTATAGACGAAAAAACGGAAAAATCAAGACCGAGCCGGCGTATCGGCACACATACTATGAAATTCTATGGGTAAGAATATCCAATTGTGCGCTCGATTGCGCGGGAAACGGAAAAAAGAGTGTCTTCTTGAAACCACGGGGCAATAACCTGGAGCCCGACAGGCAGTGTTTTCCCGCCTCCGTCGTCGCAGGCGCCCGCAGGCATTGAGAGCGCGGGCAGCCCCGCGAGATTTACGGCAACCGTATAGATGTCCGCAAGATACATCGAGAGCGGATCCTTTTTGGAACCGAACGGAAACGCAACAGTCGGAGTTGTCGGGCCCAGAATCACATCAACATCTTGAAACGCGCGTTCAAAATCATCTGCAATGCGGGTGCGGACTTTTTGCGCTTTTACGTAATAGGCGTCGTAATACCCCGCGGAGAGCGCGTACGTGCCGAGCATGATCCGCCTCTTTACTTCAGGCCCGAATCCATCGCTTCTTGTTTTTGCATAGGCGCCGAAGAGCGACTCCGCAAAGTCGGCAGAAGACGGGCCGTACCGGATGCCATCGAATCGAGCAAGGTTTGCTGACACTTCAGACGGCACAACAATATAATATACCGCAAGGGCATAGCCCGAATGGGGCAGTGATATTTCTTTTATAGTGGCGCCGCCCTGCTCACACAAAGAAAGAGCATTCCGGATTGTTTCGGCAATGCGAGGATCAAGACCCTCGCCGAAATACTCTTTCGGGACGCCGACCCGAATGCCTTCAAGGGTGTCCTTCCCAACGCTCCGTACATACGGGCGATGGACGGACGTTGCATCGAATTCATCTCCTCCGGCAATTGCCGAAAAGAGTGTCTCAGCGTCATCCACGGTTTTTGCAAAAGGACCGATCTGATCAAGGGAAGACGCCATTGCAATAAGACCGTGCCGAGATACACGGCCGTAGGTCGGCTTCATGCCTACAACCCCGCAAAACGATGCGGGCTGGCGGATGGAGCCGCCTGTGTCTGACCCAAAAGCTCCAAGCGAAAACCCCGCGGCAACCGCAGCCGCGGATCCCCCCGATGAGCCGCCGGGAACGCGGGACGTATTGCGCGGGTTTTTCGTGGGGCCAAATGCGGAATGTTCCGTAGAAGACCCCATGGCAAATTCATCAAGATTTGTCTTGCCGATGATAATTGCTCCGGCCTCTTTTAATTTCCGAACGACTGTTGCGTCATACGCGGCCGTATACGTTTCAAGAATCTTTGATCCTGCGGTCGCGCGCTTCCCTTTTACAAGGATATTGTCTTTGAGCGCAATCGGTATTCCGAAAAGGGGCGATTCGGGCTTTGTATCAGAAAGAACTTTGTCTTTCTCCTCTGCATCTTTTTTCGCTTCCTCAAATACATCGAGAAACGCATGAATCTCCGCATCCTTCTCCACAATCCGCTCGAGACAATCAGAAACAAGGTGGAGCACGGAGATCGTTCCTTGACGGAGCGCGTGAGCCGCTTCTTTTATTGTGTAATCCGAAAGATGCCGCGCCATACCGACTATTCAAACACTGATTTTACTTTGATAAGTCCGTTTTCGCGGCTCGACGCCTCGCAAATAAGCTCGTCCCCCTCGCCTTCAAGAAGGCGAGACACTTCTGCATCCGGCCGCATGGCATTTGTCACCCGCGTTCCTCCGGTCATCGGATGCACCAAATCAGTGTCAACTTCATTCAGTTTTCCGACAAAATCCAAAATCGCTGAGAGCTCATGCCCAAACCGCTTTTTTTCTTCCTCCGTAAGCTCAATCCGCGCAAGACGCGCAACGATCGAGACCTGCTTTTCGGTAAGCGCCATGATAATTATGTTCGAATTATGTTCAAAAATTCCTTCTCATCAATAATCGGGACTCCGAGCTTTTTTGCTTGGTCAAATTTCGAGCCCGGTTCGGACCCCGCAATCACAAAGTCCGTTTTTTTCGACACTGACTCGGAAATGTCTCCCCCGAGCTCGCGGATGCGGCGCTTTGCGTCATCGCGCGTCATTGATTCAAGCCCTCCGGTGAGAACAAACGACTTTCCTTGAAGTTTTTGGGGCTTGCGGGCAACCGAAGTATGCCGCGGCCGCACGCCGACACGAGCGAGCTTTTCAAGAAACGCTTTATTCTCGCGCGCCCGGAACCATTCATACAGGGATTTTGCAACCACGGTTCCGATATTCGCTACGCCCTCCAATCCCTCCTGCGATGCCTCGCGAATATGCTCAAGCGTACCAAAATGCTCGGCAAGGTCAATTGCAGTTTCCTCTCCCACATGAAGAATCCCGAGCGCGTAGAGAAACCGTGGGAGCTCAATTTCTTTTTTCTCGTGAATCGCCTGAATGAGATTCTCGGCTGATTTTTCCGCAAAGCGCTCAAGGGGGGTCATGTCGCCTACGGTAAGGGGAAAAAGGTCTGCCGGATCTTCAACAAGCCCTTCGTCAATCAGCCGATCAACGATTTTCGGGCCAAGCCCCTGAATGTCAAAGGCGTTTTTTGAAACAAAGTGATAAAACCGCTCGCGGCGAACCAGCACGCATTTTTCGGGATGGAGAATCCTGTGGGCAACTTCTCCCGGCATGCGCACGACGCGCTCGCCGCAAAATATGCGCGGCATCCGGAACGGATGAGACCGCGGCGGACGGAGATTTTTCAAAACCCGAACAACATCGGGAATCACATCTCCTGCGCGTTGAATAATAACCGTGTCTCCTTTTCGGACATCAAGACGCCGAACCTCATCAATATTGTGAAGCGTTGCGCGGGAAACCGTAACCCCGCCTACATCCACCGGCTGTAGATGCGCAACGGGCGTAAGAACACCCGTTCTCCCGACTTGCACCGTGATATCTTCGACGATTGTCGTTGTCTCCTTCCCGGGAAATTTGAATGCAACAACGCCCCGCGGGGCTTTTCCCACAACGCCGAGTTTTGAAACCATCACATTCTGATTTACTTGGACGACTATGCCGTCAATGAGAAACGGAAGTTTCTCGCGGATTGAGTGGATATGCTTCCAAAATGACTCAACCCCCGCAATATCCTTGCAGAATTTCGCATAAGGATCAGTCCGGAATCCGAGAAGTTTTGCAATGACGTGTTCTTCTTCATGGGTTTCTTGCCAACAATCAGTCACAATGTCGTATGCAAGAAAATCAAGACGGCGCGACGCGGTAATTCTGGGATCGAGCTGGCGGACCGATCCCGCGGCGATATTCCGGGGATTTGCAAACTCCTCGAGACCCTTCTTTTTTTGCTCGCGGTTAAGCGCCCCAAACGTTTTTTTCGTCATGTATGCTTCACCGCGGATTTCGATCACTCGGGGAAGATTACGGAGAACCTTTTCAACATGCGGATAGCGCCGAAGAAGC
>CAYHJX010000014.1:0-15965 GCA_964357005.1 uncultured Candidatus Saccharibacteria bacterium
TTGCGAAAAAAAGGGCAGAGGAAGACAAAGAGAAAAAAGAACAATGATTTAGCAAAAATAACCTCGAATTACGAATTATGAATTATGAATGAGGGAGGATGCCCTAATTCCTAATTCGTGATTCCTTATTCAAGAATAGCGGTGAACAATCTCTCCCATCTCGAACAGACACTTGGCGTCACGTTTTCAAACAAAGATTATCTCGAACAGGCACTAACCCACCGATCGTATTTGAACGAGAATCCGAGTTCGCGCCTTGGGCATAACGAGCGCCTTGAGTTTCTCGGCGATGCAGTGCTCGAGCTTGTAGTGACCGAGGAACTCTATCAGAAATTTCCCGAAAAACCGGAGGGCGAACTCACGAGCTACCGCGCGGCGCTTGTGAATTCGAAAACGCTCTCCGACGTCGGCGTCGCGCTCGAACTGAACGACTTTCTCCGATTGTCCCGCGGAGAGGCAAAAGATGTCGGCCGCGCGCGGCAGTTCATTCTTGCAAACGCGTTCGAAGCGCTCGTTGGCGCGATATATCTTGATACGGGATACGAGACGGTCAAAGCGTTTATTAATCGCGTGCTCATGCCCTATCTTGGGGAGGTTCTTGCAAAAAAGCTCTATAAGGATCCAAAATCCCTTTTTCAGGAGGAAGCGCAGGAGCGGGTCGGCATAACGCCGTCTTACGAAGTTCTTGACGAATGGGGGCCTGATCACGACAAGCACTTTGTGGTCGGGATATATCTTGGCAAGGAGCTTATTGCAAAAGGCGAGGGGCCGTCAAAACAAGTTGCGCAGGAAGAAGCGGCGCGCGCCGGACTGCGCGCACGGGGCTGGGCGTAGTTTTTTAAAGCGATGAGCTATTTTTAATTAAACCCATATGGAGTTTCTCATTATTCCTCTTGTCGTATGGTTTTTAAGCCAGACCGCAAAAGTCATTGTTCGGTTTATCGCGTCAAAGGGGCATATAACCATTCGGGATATTTCCTGGATATATTTCTGGGGAGGCGGTTTTCCGAGCAGTCACATGGCTGTTTTTTCTTCATTCTCGTACCTCGTGTGGCGCTATGAGGGAGTGAGTCCTTTGTTTGCGTTCACGGTCGTGGTTATGCTCATTTCAGCATATAATCTTCTTTCAGAAAGAAAAAAGGAGGGACTTTTCGAGGAATATGCCGAAAGAGGTCCCAATCCTCTCTTTCGCAATATCGCCTCGCGCTGGCAGCTTCTTGATATCAGCGGGCATACGTTTTTTGAAATTGGTGTCGGGATTCTTTTTGGCGTTCTCTCCGGATATCTCCTCGATATCCTGTTTCTTTAGGCAATGCATTTGCGCGCAGTCAAACTGTCGGGATTCAAATCATTTGCGCATCAGATCGCACTTGAGTTTCCGTCACGAATTACTGCAATTGTCGGCCCGAACGGATCGGGAAAATCAAATATAAAAGAAGCGATCCAGTGGGTTATGGGGGAGCAGTCCATGAAGTCCCTCCGCGGCAAAAAGGGGGAGGATTTGATTTGGAACGGGTCGGCGCATACGCCGCGGATGGGGAAAGCCTCCGTCATCCTTCATTTTGACAATTCGGACAAAAGCATTCCCATTGAGTTTGACGACGTTTCGATTGAGCGGAAAATCTTTCGCGACGGGCTGAATGAGTATTTCATAAATAAATCGCATGTCCGTTTGAGAGACGTCGTGGAGCTTATGGCGCGTCTCGGCCTTGGCGAAACAAAGCATAATATCGTGGGACAAGGCGAGGTGGACCGGACTCTTCTCTCAAATCCGCGGGAGCGAAAAGCAATGCTTGAGGAGGCGTTGGGACTCCGCGTGTATCAGCTCAAGAAAAACGAGGCGCTTCGCAAGCTCGAGCATACGACCACAAACGTCGTCCACGTTGAGGCGCTTATCCGCGAGATCGCGCCTCATGTGAGATTTTTGAAAATACAGGCGGAGAAGGCCGAGCGGCGGGAAGAAACCGCGCGGGAATTGCGGGGGTTCCAGAAAATCTATTTTGTCCGCGAACAAGAGGAAATTCAGGGTGAGCGCGCTTTCATTGAAAAAGAATCAGTCCCGCTTCGAGCACGCCTTGCGGCGGTTCGCGCGGACGTGAACGCTCTCGAAAAAAATATTTCAGCGGAGGAGGAGCGTCTCCGCGAATCTATGAAGTCCTCCGAAGATACGGAACTCCTGAATTTCGAGCGGCGGAGGCGCGAACTTGAGCGCGAGCTCGGCCGCCTTGAGGGGAAACTCGAGATTGAGCGCGAACGGGCGCGAACGCCGAAGATCCACGCGGTCAACATGCCGTTTATTGAAAAAAAGATCCGGGTGTTTGTTGACGATGCGAAAAAAACTCTCGCTGAGGCAGATGCCGAGTCGGTTCGTTCCCGCATTTCTTTTCTTTTGCACGATCTTGAAAAACTACTTCACGAAATACAGGAAGGCATATCTGAGGAAAGCCCCGGAGGCGGAGAACATCCGGTACTTCGGACGCTCGAAGCGACCATAGAAGATGTCCGGCACAATCTCGCCGATATTTCGGGAACCATAGAAAAACGGGCCCAGTCAAAAAAGGAGGAGGCGCAAAGTTCGCGCGAGCTTCAGGAAAAATTGCGGGCGCGCGACGCGGAGCTCCGGGTAAAGCAGGACGAGGAGCGCGATATTTTGCTTGCGCTCGAACGGGTGAAGTTTTCCGAGGAAAAAATCCAGATTCGGGAGAGCGCATTCCATGAGAACCTCATGGAAGCGCATATGACCAAGGGTGATTTGAGCGGAGTGTCTTTAGATGGCTACGAGACAACCTCCGTTGAAGAGCTGAAAAAAAAGATTGAGCGATTCCGCGCGCGCCTTGAAGAAATTGGGGGGATCGACCCCTCGGTTATCAAAGAGTATACCGAAACAAACGCCCGCTACGCGTTTCTCGATAAGGAGCTCGACGACTTGAAGCATGCGCGCGTGTCTTTAGAGGCGCTTATTGACGAGCTTGACGAGCATATTGAAAAGGATTTTAAGGAAGGATTTTCAAAAATCAAAGAGGAGTTCCACAACTATTTTCGCGTCATATTCGGAGGCGGCCGCGCATCGCTCTCATTGGTGAAAATTCCGGTGCGCACGGCGGCTGATCTTTCGGAGGAAAAAGATTTCGATGAAATTGAAGAATCAGAGGATCCTCCGGATGGCGCATACTCCGAAGGGATTGAAATGGTTGTGGATATGCCCCGAAAGCGCATCAAGGGGCTTTCGATGCTTTCCGGCGGCGAGCGCGCGCTCACCTCGATTGCGCTTTTGTTTGCAATTACTGCGGTAAACCCGCCGCCTTTTTTGATCCTTGACGAGACCGATGCGGCGTTAGACGAGGCAAACTCCCAGCGATATGCCGCGATTCTGAAGGAGCTTGCAAAAAAGACCCAGCTTATTTTGGTGACGCATAACCGCGAAACCATGAAGTGCGCCGATGTCCTTTACGGCGTCACGATGGGAGATGACGGCGTTTCGAAACTCTTGTCGCTCAAGTTTGAAGAAGCGGCGGCATATACGAATCAGTAACCATGTCCATCCACGCATACTCCATGCGTTTCGGGAATATTATGGATTTTTTGTCGGGAGGAGGATAAGAAACGTTGTTCCTTTCCCTACTTCAGAAACAAAGCTTATCGTTCCTTCGTGTTTTTCGATGATCTTTTTTGCCGTGTAAAGTCCGATGCCGGTTCCGTCCGGCTGGATGAGAAGGGCGTTTTTCGCCCGATAAAATTTTCTGAATACGCGTTCGCGGTCTTCGGGCGCAATGCCGATGCCGGTGTCTTCAATGCGGATCTGCGCCGCCGTGCGCGTTGCCTGAAGGGAAACAGTGACTGACGCATTCGGCGAATAGCGGATCGCGTTATCGATCACATTTTCTATTGCCATTGCAAGCTCCTCTTCGACGCCGGAGATGACGAGTTTAGTATCGGGCGGGTAGAAGGTGAGCGTAACCCGTTTCTCGCGCGCAAATTCCTGTTCGCTTTCAATGATATGTGAGATTGTAGCGCTCATATCAATATCTTTTCGTTTCAAGAGGCCATCGTGAAGATCAAGGGTTCTTGCGCGAAGAATCGAATTGACAATATCCACTATCCGATTTGTCGCGGTAAGCCCTTTTTGGAGCGCGGCGCGCGCTTCCGGAGCCATGTCTTGGCCGATGGCATACCCAAAAATCCATTTTATCTCGTTTAAGGGCGTGCGGAGCTGGTGCGATGTGACGGTCACAAAATCGGTTTTTTCTTCATCAAGCTCCAAAAGTTCTCCATATTTTTGCTTCAATTCCTCATTTTCATTTTGGAGCATAAGCCCGCGGCGGATAATCATGAAGACGTAAAACGTATAAATGCCGACCAAAAGAAGCCAGAAGATGATTGATGAATCTTGTTGTGACGCAAAAACAGAGACAACGCTTAATGCAAGAATAACGAGCATGCCGATGACAACCGCTGTCATTGCCTCAAGATCGAACGAGCCGGAAACGGCCGTTCCTCGTTTTGGCGCGGCAAGGAGAAAAATGAAGAAGCCGATGAATAAGGTTCCTCCGAGTGCAATTGCCATTATTTGAAATCCCGTTAGAGCCGGCAAAACGCCCTCGGGGAGAATCATGGTTGCGGTATAGATGATGACGGAGCCGAATAGGGCAAGGCGAAAGATGCGAAGAATGAATCTCCATTTGCCGGGTGAGCGATTGGTTTTTATTTCCCTTTTTTCTTTTGGTTCCGGCGGCGGCGCTTGCTCTTCCATATATCCCATTATACCGAGATGGGTACGTTTTGAAATATCTCCTATTGTGAGATGTTTGTGACGATTGACAATGCGGCGTACGTCGCGTATAGTATTCGTCATGTTAGTTATACGGTTTCAGCGCGTCGGCCGGACCAACGATCCCGCGTTTCGGGTTGTTGTCACCCAAAAGCGGTCAAAACCGAAATCAGGAGAGCTTGAGATTCTCGGCTCATACCACCCGAAGACAAAAGTGACCATTCTCAAAAATGAGAGGATTTTGTACTGGCTTTCAAAAGGCGCGAAACTTTCTCCGCGTGTGCATAATCTTTTGATAACCAATGGCGTAATCCAAGGGCAGAAAATCAATGTTGTGCGGATCCCGAAAGAGGCAGACGCCGTGTCCGCATAATCTTGAACAGTTTTGAAAAAAAGGTATACTGCAGTAACGTACGGGCTCATGAGACGAATGAACGCGTCCTCGCGGGATCCCGAAAGGTCGAAGAGGAAATAGTGACGAGTCTCTCTAGATATTCCGTGAGGAATTGATAGAGAGAGCTCTATCTACTGAAATGGCACGAGCAGGCGATCAGGAGTTCCTTGAATTTCTTATCAAGGCGCTCGTAGACAACCCCGATGTGGTAAAAACCGACAGGAAAGTCGACGAAATGGGAGTGTTACTCACGCTCCATGTTGACCCCGCCGATATGGGAAAAATCATCGGCAGGAACGGTCAGACCGCAAAAGCGATTCGTTCGCTTCTTCGAGTGGTTGGTATTAAGAATAACGCCCGCGTCAATCTGAAGATTGAAGAGCCGGAAGGCGGAAAAGGCCCCCGCGCAAAGCGATCAGATTTTGACTCAGTCGTTGACGATCTGAATTTGTAATTTGAAGCAAAAACAAAAGCGCTCGAAAAAGCGCTTTTGTTTTTGTTCAAAAAAGAAACCCGAAGAATAAATATTATTCAACAGGTTTAAATCGATTCTTCAGTTTTTCTACTGATGATTCGTCAAGATAATAATGTCTGCTTTGCGGATCTTGAACAATTTGGATGCCGAGTTTTCGAAGCGTTCCCGGTTTCTGCGTAACCCATCGGTATACCGTCACATGGTGTTCCCCGATGAGGTCAGCGACCGCAGGCAGTGATAAAAACCGTTTCCCACGGTACTTTGCCGTGTAGCGTCTCGTGTCCCTTATCTTTTCCATCAACATCCTCCTGTAGAACTTAACCTTTTTTACCAAATATGGAATAGTATAGTCAAGTATGCGTTTTGATATCATCACCATTTTCCCAAACATGTTTGATTCGTACCTCGGCGAATCAATGATTAAGCGCGCGCATGCGCGCGGGCTTATTGATGTTCACGTACACGATCTTCGGAAATTTTCGCGCGACAAACATAAAAAAGTTGACGACCGGCCGTATGGGGGAGGACCGGGAATGGTGCTCAAAATTGAGCCAATCGTTCGTGCGATTGGGTCGATTTTGAGAATTTCCAATTTCCAATTTCCAATTTCCAAACGGAAAAAAACGAAAATTATATTATTTTCCGCAGCAGGAACGCAGTTTAATGGAAACATAGCGGCTCGCTGGGCGAAAAAATATGACCGGATTGTGATGATTGCGGGGCATTACGAAGGCATTGATGAACGCATCAAGTCCGTAATTCGTAATTCGAAATACGGAATTCAAGAAATATCCATGGGCCCTTATGTTCTCACGGGCGGCGAGCTTCCCGCGCTTATCGTGGTGGACGCCGTGTCGCGCCATATTCCGGGATTTCTCGGAAAGGCGGAGTCATTGGAAGAGAAGCGCTTTGGCGTCGGTGTCCCCGTGTATACGCGGCCCGAAGATTTTATGTGGAGGGGAAAGCACTTTCGCGTGCCGCCAGTGCTTCGTTCCGGCAAGCACAGGGCAATTGACGAATGGCGACAGAAACATATGAGGAAGCCCCGACGTGGTTGAGGATGGATTTTTCCCGCAAAGGATTTACACTACAGATATATATGGTAGAGCTTGAAGATATTTTACTTTGGGTATTTATCGCGATAGTCGCATTTCTCATTCTATCCGGCGTTTTTTTCGGCATATATTCTGATTATTTTTCCGGGTTTCGAGATGTACATTGGGAAAACGTATATCGCGTTATTGTAAACGTTTTTTCAGTGATTGACGCTATTCTTGTCTCCCTTTTTATTTTTGTTCTTTTCCGGTTCAGAAAACTCGACGAAGTCGGACCTCAAGAAGAAGGAGAGGTCGCATTCCACATTATTCCCGCAGAAACCGAGGTAAGAGAAAATTGGGAGCGGATTCGGGCGCTTGCGAATTCGCAAAATCCCTCTGACTGGAACATGGCGATTATTCAGGCAGATGCCTTGTTGGATGATATCTTGGTGCATTTAGGGTACGAAGGCGATACCATGGGAGATCGGTTAAAAATTGTAGACCCGGTCCAGCTTCCGTCAATTGAAAAAATTTGGTCTGCTCATAAGCTCCGAAACATTATTGTTCACGACCCCATGGCAGAGCATACGCGGGAAGCGATTATCAACGCCCTCCGCGCGTATCAGGATGCATTTAAAGAGCTGAAGCTGTTGAAAGAGGAATAAGAATATAGATAGAAATTGGAACACGGGACCGACGAATCGGCCCCGTGTTGGTTCTACTTCTTTCTGAACATGACGGTGAGGACTTCGAGAGCCCTCTCGAGGTCCGCCTTGCTTCGCCCGCTTACGAGGGCGAAGATCTGGTGTGCCTCCTTGGATTGCCGCATGCGTCCGCCCTCAACGTCCGTGAGATCCTGGAAGTGGACTCCGAGCGCTTGTGCAACCCGGAAGAGGCTGTCCATCGAGATGGACTTCTCGCCGCGTTCGACCTCGCCGATGAACTTACCGGAAAGATCAGACCGCGCCCCGAGGTTCTCCGGGCTCAACCCTCTTTGTTGGCGTAGCGCGCGAAAGCGCGCGCCGAGGAAACTGCGTACATGCTTGACTGCTCGTCCGCTCATGGTACCACCCCCTTTCTCGCGGACTTTCTATACCGCTTCGATCTTCTCCAAGCAACGGAGCAAGAGCATTTCGAATAACTGGCGGTTGAAGTTAGAGAAGTTGGAACCGATTGTAACCTCGAAGATTGGCTTGCCTCCCCATCCATCTCCGCGTACTGCGCCGAGGAGCCGTACACGCTCAAGGAGATCAATCTCGATCACGCCGCTGGATCCTAATACCACAATACTCTTCAAATTCAAAGGATTTACCGTAAGGGATCCTTTTGGAAATGTGAGGCGAAGTTTCTTACCAACTTCGGCGTTTCCAAGCGCCCGGTCGAGCTCTTCCTTGGTGATCATCTTGTGCCTCCTTCAATTGGCTGTAATCCTCTAAAAAACAAATACCACATTTCTGTGGTATTTGTCAACTGTTGCGGGAGCGGGATTTGCACCCGCGTCTGGAGGTTATGAGCCTCCCGAGATACTTCTTCTCTATCCCGCGCAGTCATTATAGTCCTTTTTTAGGAGAATACAAGAAGAGCTTTCTTGCAAAAATTCGAAATTTTTCATATAATTTGCTAAGTTTCGTTGAGGAAACGAAACGAATGGAGCATTTACCCGCCTAAATTTTGGCTGTGTAGCTCAATGGTAGAGCGAGGCTTTCATAAGGCCGAGAAGGTGGTTCAATTCCACCCACAGCCATATTTCAAAAATTCCAATTCGGGTCTACGCCGTAGAGCTCATTCAGTTTCGCGCGCGTTTTCTCGCCGACATATCCGCTTGCGGGCTCAATAGAATATTTTTTCTGGAAATTTTTTACCGCTTGTTCCGTACATGAACCGAAACGCCCCGTAATCGGGCATTCGTTTTTTGAATTTCCGTCCGGCGGATATGTGTCTTCCTGTATGAGCGCGGCTTGGAGCGCTGCAATATCCGTCCCTTTTGCGTCGCGGAACAAATCGTTTTTCCAGTCATACGGGAGGAAATACGTTACGGCCGTTGCGTCTTCCGCTATTTCTTTTTCCTCAAAGAAATCCATTATGCCGAGATATGTCTGAAGCGCAAGATCAGAAAACGCCGCTTCACGGATTATGCCATCGCGGAGTATCGGCTCGTAGATATATCCGTACTCGATGAGGAGCGAAGCGCCATCGAGCGTATTATACGCGCCGACGCCGATAAGCTCTTGATCTTCTACAATGCCTATGTCTTCTTTCGGCAAGTCGCTTGTCGGATAGAATTGTGAGAGGCGCTGAAAAATTGTTTGTGCAAGCGCACGGGAACCTTTTGCATTGGAGTATTGGCGTTCGGGCACATAAATGGAAAACCCAGAATAGAGTCCGGGAACATTTTGGTTTTTTCTCGGATAATCATTAAAGTGGACATGGATGATAACGTCAATGCCGCGGTCGTTTGCCCATTTGTTGATTCCGTAGAGTATCCCGGCCATTTTTGATGGAGCAACGGGGTGGTCTACAATGACGCGCGATTCGATTTTCCCGAGCGCGATGTATTCTTGTGTCAGCGCCTTTTGGTTTTTGACGAATGTTTGTATATCCCCTTTATTTTTTTCAAGAAATTCTGTTATGTCGGGATTATATCCCGCGGCGGAGCGCGAGACGTATACGTCAAAGCGGGGGTGGATTTTGAGAAGCCGGACGAGCCGCTCGGCAAGGCGGACCGTGAGATCTGCCTCGCGTATACCCCGGAATTCAGTCCCGGAATACGCGTCGTCGTGGCCCGGGACAATGAGGATTTTTAATTTTTTTTCGTTCGACTTTGCTTCTTCAAATGACGTTTTGAGTGTCTGCTCGGTTGATGAATCAACAAAAAATGTCGCGGCAAGGTCGTTTATTTTTGCGCGGATGTCGGTATGAAATATCTGAAGCGCGAATAGAAGAACAATGATTCCTTCAATAGAAAAAAATAGCGCCGTAAGCCCTGTCAGAGTCCGGGAGCTTTTGCGAGAACGGTCTTGCAGAATTGGAGCCACAGCAGGAATTTCTTTGCGGATACCGCCCGGCGAGTCCAATGGCGGCGGGATGAATCGTCTTGGCATATATATCCTATTATACCATTGAATTATGCGTCTGTGAGAAATTCCGCGAAAACTGGAATTTATAGGCCTTTTCTGGTACGATGTCGAATAGATTAGGGAACACTATCTCGCATGATTGTAAAGCGAAATCGGAAGTACGTGGTTATTTCCGAACGCACAGGACGTTCATTTGGGACATACAGGACGCTTGCCGAAGCAAAAAAGCGGCTTCGGCAAGTTGAATATTTTAAGCACGTGAAAAAGAAAAAAGGAATGAGTTGAATGTAACATGCGGGCGTAGCTTAGTCCGGTTTAAAGCGCCACATTGTCACTGTGGAGATCGCCGGTTCGAATCCGGTCGCCCGCGTCCTTCGATGAACTCAGGACTTTTCTCTATTTTTTAACTGTGGGAAATGTCACAATGTGCAGAAACACGCGTTTGTGTTACTATAAAAGATGATTGTACATATCGTGATTATTCAATAAATTATTGTTTTTATGAGAAAGAAAATTATCTCTATAGCAGTCGGAATTGGTTTTCTTGGCGGCATTGCATTCATGCCGCTTGCGGCATTTGCAGAGGAGGGTTCATCAAAAAATATGAATTCCGCCTTTAAATTTCTCCGTCAGCTGCGGAAGGGCATGAGCGGGGATGATATAAAGGCACTCCAAGAGTATCTGAAAAGCATTCCCGGCATATATCCGGAGGGGTTTGTGACCGGATATTTTGGGTCACTGACCGAACAAGCAGTAAAACGCTTCCAGAGAAAACACGGTATAGAGGACGTTGGAGAGGTCGGCCCGAAGACGCGAGCGAAATTAAATCCGCTTCTTGAGATGTGGGTTCAAAGCGGAGGAACGCTTCCGCCGGGCCTTGCAAAGAAAGCCGAGAAATTAGGATTATCGGTATCTACGACGACTTCAACATCAACCGCAACTACGACGCCAGGATGGGGGTTGATTAAGGTAACGATCTGCCACAAGGATTCTGGAAGCGGAAAGGCAAAAAATACGCTTACAGTCGGGATTCCGGCACTTGTTGCTCATATAAATCACGGAGATAAAATCGGAGCTTGTGAAATTGATGATGACGACGATGATGATGATGACAATGCGTCAACAACCCCGGATACAATTCCGCCTGTAATTTCTGGCGTGACGGCGTCAAATATAGCGTCTACATCAGCAAAAATTCTTTGGACGACGAATGAGGTGGCGGAAAGTAAAGGTTGGTATGGAACTTCAACGCCCGTTTGGACTGCCTCGTCTACACCGGCAGTTGGTGCAGTTCCTATGACAAGTTCTGCTAATCTTGTAATTTCGCACGAGGTGCTGCTCACTGGTCTTAGTCCAGCTACTACGTATTATTATGTGGTTATCTCTACTGATTCATCTGCGAATTGGTCGGTATCGAGTGAGTATTCATTCACGACGCTTCCGTAAGTAGAAAAAAAGAATTGATTTTGCACCGCGCTCCCTGAGGGGCGCGGTTCGGTTTTCCGGAGAAGAGAATTCACTTTTTCCATTTTTTCAATTACAATATCCCTACCATGCAAAATCTCGAGGGTATTCGGAAATACGCGCATGACCTCTTGGAAAAAGCAGGGGATGTGCGCTCGCTTGAGGATGCGGAGATAAAAGTTTTGGGGAGAAAAAGTGAGCTCTCGAATTTTCTCCGGTCGCTCAAAGATATGGCGCCGGAGGAGCGGAGGCATGTGGGGATGCTTGCAAACGAGCTTCGCCAAGAGCTTGAGGCGCGCTTTTTTGAAAAGCGGAAGATGCTCGGCGCGGCGGGCCATGAGGAAACGCTCAAAAAAGAGCGGATTGACGTGACACGCCCGGGCATGCGGCGCGCACAGGGTCATATTCATCCGATCTCGCAGGTTATCAGAGACATCATTTTCATTTTTTCTTCGATGGGGTTTGAGGTTGCGGAAGGGCCGGAAGTGGAGACCGAATACTATAATTTCGACGCATTGAATATACCCGCAAACCATCCGGCGCGGGATATGTGGGATACATTCTGGCTGAAGCCAGAATTTCCAATTTCCAATTTCCAATTTCCAAACAAATCTAAAATTCAAAAATCAAAAAACGAACGGCTATTGCTGCGTACCCATACGAGTCCTGTGCAGGTGCGGTATATGGAGAGTCACAATCCTCCTCTCAAAATTATTGTCCCTGGTCGTGCGTATCGGTATGAAGCGACTGACGCATCGCACGATTTTCAATTCTTTCAGCTGGAAGGGTTTATGGTTGACCGGACGATTTCCATTGCGAATTTTAAGGCAGTTATCCAAGAATTTTTTTCCCGGCTCTTCAAAAAGCATGTAACCGTGCGTTTACGACCAAGTTATTTTCCGTTTACCGAGCCGAGTTTTGAAGTGGATATTTCGTGTGTTTCGTGCAGGGGAAGGGGATGTTCGGTCTGCAAGCGTTCCGGATGGCTTGAGCTTGCGGGCGCGGGAATGGTCCACCAAAACGTGTTCAAAGCGGCCGGGTATGCGCCCGGGGAATGGCAGGGGTTTGCGTTTGGGTTTGGCATTGACCGGATCGCGATGATGAAATATAAAATCCCGGATATCCGATTATTCCATTCCGGGGATGTACGATTTTTAAAGCAGTTTTAGTATGAACCGAGAAGAAAGAACACCCGAACAGGAGAAAAAAACAGCACCAAAAAAAAGAGTATTTCTCGAATGCGGAACAAATTTGACGCCGGTCACGTGGATCGGCAGTCGTGAATTTCCTAATAGTGAATTGTATATAGGAATAGACATCAATGCGCAGAAAGTGAAAGAGGCCAAAGAACTAACTTTTGATCGGCAACCAAATATGCATTTTTTCCCTGCTGATGCCGCAGATCTTCCATTCGGAGATGAAAGCGTTGATGAACTTCTTTTGGGTAATTTTCTGGGAGATGATTTAAAAATATCTGAGGCAGTACGAGAAAAAAGCGTTCAAGAAGCAGCGCGGGCTTTACATAAAGGGGGAGTGTTAATAATAAAAGAAATTTATTCTCCAGCGGACGAACGGTATGTCCAAAACCTTCTTAGCAAAAACAATTTTGAGATTGAAAAAATAATTCGTTCTGGCGATTCTGGCTGGGAAGATGAAATACGAAAATACGACTGGGTAGAAGCTGATAGAAAAACTGTGAGTCGTTCGTATCTTATTTTTGCGAAAAAGAAGCAAGCAGAAAAATGAAATTCTCCTATAACTGGCTGAAAGATTTGGCTCGATTCAAAGAATCTCCCGCGCGTCTTGCGGAGCTTTTGACGCTTCGTTCTTTTGAAGTGGAGTCAGTTGTCCGCGCAAAGAATGATTGGACGCTCGATGTAAAAATTACGGCAAACCGGACTTCTGATGCCGCGCATCATATTGGTCTTGCGCGAGAAATTGCGGTAGCGCATGGATACGCGCCGAAACTTCCGATGATACAGACGAAGGGATTTACAAAAGGAACGTTTCCTCGCGTGCGCGTTTCAATTGCCGGAGGAGATCTTACGCCGCGCTATATCGCCGTTCCTATACGGATTTCAAAGGTTGGAACATCTCCCCGATGGATGCAGGAGCGCCTTATTGCATCCGGTTTCAGGCCACTGAATGCGGTTGTGGATGTGACAAATTATGTCATGTGTGAAATGGGAATACCTCTTCATGCGTTCGATTTCGGAAAAATTCAGGGACACGAAATGCGAATTCGCGAGGCGCATGACGGAGAGGAGCTCGAGACGCTTGATGGCGTAAAACGCAGTTTGCCGAAAGGGGCAATTATCATTGAAGACGCAAAACGCATTATTGATCTTGCGGGAATCATGGGCGGAGAAAATTCTGCGGTCTCAAAAGAAACGAAAGAACTATTTTTACAAGCGGCAGTGTTTGATTCGGTGCGGATCTATCGGACGACGCGCGCGCTTGGTTTTTCTTCGGCTGCGTCGAAAATGTATGCCGCAGGCGTTTCTCCAAGCCGTACCGAAGATGCGCTCTGGCGGTCAATCGGACTTTTGAAAGAATGCGGAGTTTTCGTTTCGCATGGAAACTTCATTGACCAGTATCCGAAAAAGGAAATGCCGAAAAAAATCCGGTTCCGGCCCGAATACGCGGATCAGCTTATCGGCGAGCATCTCCATCCGGATTTCTACCGAAAGATTTTTACGCTTCTTGGGTTCCGTATTTCGCGGCGGCTTAAAGGATGGGATGTAGAAGTTTCTCCGGTACGGAGAGACATTGTTGCCGAGGAAGATCTGATTGAAGAAGCAATGCGATTTTACGGCTACGAAAAAATAAAGCCGAGGATGCCTGCAGGCGCATTGGCATCGGGAAAAGAAAATGACGAAGTCATGACGGAATTTCGCATTCGGGAATATCTTTCCGGCAAAGGATTTTCAGAATCGCTCCTTCGGCAATTCGCAAGCCCAAAGGAGCTTGAACTGTTTTCAATAGACCCGCGCCGCGCCATCGCACTTGAAAATCCGTTGAATCCGGAGACGACACATCTTACACCCCGCGTTTTAATCCAGTATATTGAATCCGCCGCCGCAAATATGCGGAATTTCAATTCGGTCCGGATTTTCGGGATTGGAAAAAGTTTCCGGAAACGCGAGAGCGGAAAGGGACTTGAAGGAATTGATGAGCATAAGGACTTGATTCTTGCCGTTGCCGAGAAAGGATCAGGCGGGGATAATGAATTTTTTGAATTGAAGGGTACAATTGACAGTATGCTTGAGGCATTCGGAATACATGAGCATTGGTATGATGACGCTCTTCGGGTTCCGGAGCGAAAAACATCATTTGCGCTCTTTCATCCATACCGCTCTGCCGAGATTCGGGCGAACAGCGAGAAAATCGGCGTTATCGGAGAGATCCATCCCGCGATTTTGGAAGAATTGAAATCGCACGGTCGGATTGTCGCCGCGGAAATAGATTTTTCCGCACTTCTGCGCCATATCCGTACCGAGCAGGAATTCCGTTCCATTCCGAAATTTCCGGCGATTACGCGCGACATATCGCTTATTGTCCCGTCTGACGTGAATATCGAAGATGTCTCTACTGTCATTGAAGCGGCGGGGGGATCAAATCTTCTTGACACCGATCTTTTTGATTATTTCGAGGACGAAGAGATGAAGCGGGCAGGGAGAAAAAGCATTGCATTTCATTTGATTTTTCAGGCCGAGGACAGGACTCTTACTGACGAAGAAGCTGATCAAAGCGTGCTGTCTATTATACAAGCGCTTGAAGAAATGCGGTGGGAGGTAAGAAGATGAAGTAATCATTATGTACGAATTTGCTTACCTTTTTGGAATAGGTATTGCGTTTATTTTCTGGCTCTTATTTTTTCTATTAAGAAAAGATCTTCGCAAGGAGCAAATTTTTATTAGTTTTTTATCTACACCCCTTGGTCCTATAAGCCAGATTTTTTGGTTTTCTAACAGTTATTGGAGGCCTGAATATTTATTTTCAATAAAAATACTCGGAGTGGATATAGGAGTTGAAGAAGCTTTATTTGGGTTTGTCACGGGAGGTATCGGTAGCGTGATCTATGAGGTAATTTTTAGAAAAGAAGTTTCTTATGGAAGAAGGAGAACGATACTTGCCGTCTCAATTTTTTTGGGAGGTGCGTTACTTTTTGCACTATTAGCAGCAGGAGGACTAAATCCAATTTGGGCAAGTACTTTAGCGCTTTTTGTTACAGCGCTAATTATGGTATATTTCGATAGAGATTTAAAATCTGATTTTCTTTTTAGTGGGATTTTAATGCTTTTCATCGCTATTATCATCTACTTTTTTACCCTTTCTCTTTATCCTGATCTAGTAGAACAATTCTGGGTAGCTGGTGGACTCTCTGGTATTACCTTATTTAGGATCCCCGCAGAAGAATTGACTTGGTTCGTATCGTGGGGTACGTTTGCCGGCATATTTTATGAGTTCTGGAGGAATACCGAGAATTATTCTCCCCATATTTTTAGGCCTAAAAAGGTATTTGATGGATAACTTAAATTTTGCTATAATTGACTTGTACTCTTTGGCTTTAAAAGCGTCTTAGATAAGCCATTTTTTTCTTTATGGAAGGTGGAAAAAAGAGCTTGTAAAAAGGGCTCTTTTTTGGTATAATGAAGAGTATAAAATGAGCTAATTTTTAGGGCTATTTTTGTTTAGAGAGTTTTCAATGGCAAAAGAAAAAGAAGAGAAAAAGGCAAGTATCAAAATT
>CAYHJX010000015.1:0-15879 GCA_964357005.1 uncultured Candidatus Saccharibacteria bacterium
TTTTCATAATAAGATTTTTTATCGCCTCGGACACATCAAGTACTTCGTGGATGCCAATGCGCCCTTTGTAGCCGTCCGCACACGCATCGGTTTTTTTGGGGCGCGCCCATTCAACTTTTCCGATATCGCTTCCCCCGGAAATCACTTTTTCTTTTTTTAGGAGTTCAAACACGTTCGCCAAGTCAACATCCTTCCCCATGCTTTTTATTTCATCGTCACCGAGCCGGTATGTGTCGTGCTCCGGACACACGCGGCGGACAAGCCGCTGGGCAATGATGATGTTCACGGTTGACGCAATCAAAAACGGCTCCACTTTCATGTCAATGAGCCGCGGGAGCGCGCCTGCGGCGGAATTCGTGTGGAGTGTTGAAAGGACCAAATGGCCGGTAAGTGCCGCATTAATCGCAAGGGAAGCAGTCTCGTTATCACGGATCTCGCCCACCATCACGATGTCCGGGTCTTGGCGAAGAAGCGACCGAAGACCGGACGCAAAGGAAAGGCCGATATCCGGGCGAACCTGGGTTTGGTTAATGCGCGGAATCCGGTACTCAATCGGATCCTCGATGGTTGAGATATTGACGCCCGGCGTATTCAACATTTCAAGAATCGTGTAAAGCGTCGTTGTTTTTCCGGAGCCGGTCGGACCCGTCGCAAGGATAATGCCGGTCGGACGCCGAATCGCCCGGTGAATCCGTTCAAGGTTTATCCCCCAGAATCCAAGCTCCTCAAGGGAAAACCCTTTGACATTTTCCGGCAAAAGCCGCATGACGATTTTTTCGCCTTCAAACACGGGAAGGATGGAAACGCGAAAGGACAACCGATACTCCGGCGTATCGATTTTGAATCTGCCGTCCTGGGGAAGACGATGCTCGTCGAGCTTCAAATTTGACATGACTTTGATCCGGGCAACAATGCCTGGCGCGATTTGCTTCGGCAAAGTCATTGCATCATGCAAAATCCCGTCAATCCGGTACCGAACGAGTACTTCACGCTCCATCGGCTCAACATGAATATCGGATGCATTCTGGAGAATCGCGTGGCGAATCAACGTATCAACGATTCTCACGACCGGCAGGTCTTCGGCAAGTTTTTTCAGCTCATCCGCATCAACCTCTTCATTCCCCTCTTTCACAACCTCAAGCGCGATTCCCGCTTCCTTTTGTATAATCTCTCCAAATTCCGCTTCAAGGGATTTCTGGTACTGCTGGAGTACATGCTTCATTGACTCGGGCGTCGTGAGGCGCGGCAGAACGCGGAGATTTGTTTTTTTCCTGATGAACTCGATTGACTGGATATCGTCGGGGTCAAGCATCGCAACGGAAAGATCAGTGCCGGACCGCTTGAACGCAATAATGTTATTTTTCTTTGCAATCGGCTCCGGAATGACATGGAGGATTTCCGGATCGATTGTTTCTTTCGAAAGGTCAACAAACGGGATTCCCAAAATATAGGCCTCGAGGCGCCGCACATCGCCTTCTTTCATGGATCCCTTTGCAATGAGAACGTCGCGGAGCTTTTTTTTCTCCTTTTTCGCTTGTTCTTCGGCTTTTTTGATGTCCTCGGGTTTTACCAAACCCGAGTCAAGCAAAAACGCCTTCAGTTGTCCCTCCCCCACCTGCATGCGATGCGACTATCCCGTTATGTATTCGCGGTGCCGAATGTCTCGTTCACCTTGTCAATGACTTCGGAAAGCTTGTAGTCGGTTTTGACAAGATACTTGTTTGCGCCGAGCTCAAGCACCCGCCCGATGTCTTCCATCTCGCCGAGATTCGAAAGAACGATCACCGGGATTTTTCCCGTTGACGGATCGTCCCGCAGCTCTTTCAATACCGTAAAGCCGTCCTTTTTGGGAAGGATGAGGTCCAAAAGAACCATGTCGGGCTTTTTTTCTTTCGCCATCGCGAGCCCTTCCTCGCCGTCTCCGGCGCCGAACACCGTATATCCCTCCCCAGTTAAAATCTCCTCAATGGATTTTCGGAGGTTTGATTCATCTTCGATAATGAGAATTTTTTTCATATACGTTTTACTAGAACCCATCTCAAAAATGCATTCGGGCTCCAATCAGCGAATTTCGGCTGCGGCCGCCTTCTTGGAAGCTCATCGTATTTCCAATACGAATCGTTCCTGCGGCGGCGGCCTCGCTGTGAAATTCACTCGATTTCGCCTTCAAAGCCATTTTTGAGATGGGTTCTATTTTTATAATGTCATAAAAAGCGATTGGGGCATGCATAGTCCCCACGGGATCACTCTGCGACCGGAAGAGTGAACCAAAACATAGAACCCTTTCCCTCGTCTGATTCAAAGCCGATGGCCCCGCCCGATTTCTCAATAATCGAGCGCGCGACGTAGAGCCCGATGCCCGATCCGACGATCTTCTCGCGCTTTACGTTCTCGGCTCGGAAAAACTTTCCGAAAATGTTTTGCTGCGCGCTTTTTGGAATTCCCATGCCCTGGTCGCTCACGCTCCACTTCACGCCCCTGCCGGCGTCCTCCACCCGAACGGTAATCGTCCCGTTCCCCGGCGTATAGCGAAGCGCATTGTCAAGAAGATTCTGGATGACCATGACAACGCGGAGCTTATCGCCCTTCACCGTACGGACCGCAAGCGGCGCGTCAAAAAGAATCTTTACTTTTGACCCATCCGCCAATTCGCGGAAATTTTCCACCTCCTGTTTTGTTAATTCAAGCAAGGAAAATGGCTGGATGTCAAAAGCAATGGTGCCCGCCTCGATCCGGGACACGTCAAGCAGCGCATTTACCATCCGGGCCATCCGCTCCGTTGAGTCGGACAGCGCATCCATGAGCCGCATGAATTCATCCTTGCGGATTCCAGTCGCCATTTCCGCATTATTCATATCCCGCACCATGAGATCGAGCGTCCACTTAAATACGGAGAGGGGTGTACGGAGCTGATGCGAAGCAATGGAAATAAATTCTGTCTTCATCCGGTTTGCCTGGGCGATTTTATTGAATCCGGTGACAATTGAGTTTCCCATAATAAAGAACAAGATGGCAATGACTGACACGGAAAGAATCGTTGGCACTTCAGGGTCCTCAAAATACCTGCTAATGAGGATTGAGGTGACCGTCATAGTCGCAATGGTGAGCGAGCCCATCGCAATGAAGAGAAACGGCGGGCACTGCCACCATCGAAGGTCAACCCGCTCGCATTCTGAAAACATATTGAGATGAAAACGGGATTTCCGCGAACTGCCGTTATGTTCCATATTCATATAAGTATACCACGCCGCATGCCTGTGGTATAGAGATTTTCCCGCAGGCAGCATGAGGCACGATCTTGACAGGGGTCCTCACTCCCCATATACTTATATTGATTGATGGGTCCGTGGGAACGGACCTTTTTCAATAAATGTTTGCCGTTCGGCCGCTTTGCTCGTTTGATCGCTCCGGCAAGCTGCGCTCGGTTTCGCTCGGTAGAATCGTTTTTCTATTTTAACGGTTTTAACATTCGAACATCTCCAACATCTAACATTATAACTGTGGACCTCAAAGCATTCGCACAATCAATAGAACAGCTTGCCGAGGAAAAAGGCATTGCGAAGGAAGTCATCATCGAGACAATCGAGGCGGCGCTGGCGGCCGCCTACAAGCGGGATTACGGCAGGCGCGGCCAGATCATCCGGGCGCACCTTACCCCCTCAACCGGAAAAGTGGCATTCCGGCAAATTAAAATTGCCGTTGACGAATCGATGATAAAATCGGAGGAAGAAATCCTCGAAGAAGAGCGGCTGCGGGCCGCGGGCGAGCTTGAACAGCCGGAGCCGCGGTTCAAAAAACGGGACGAGCACGACCTCGATGAATGGGACGCGGACGGAGAAGGCGTACGGAAAGTCCGTTTCAATCCCGAAAAACACATCATGATTGATGAGGCGAAAAAAATAAAACCGGATGCGATAGTCGGGGATGAAATTGAATTTTCTCTTCCCGAGGAGGCGGCGTACGAATACGGGCGGATTGCCGCGCAAACCGCAAAGCAGGTCATCATCCAAAAAATCCGGGAAGCGGAACGGGAAGCGGTGTTTACCGAATTCAAATCCCGCGAAGGCGAAATCGTGTCGGGAATCGTCCAGCGGATCGAGGGAAGAAACGTCTATATAGATATAGGAAGGACGGTCGGCATCATGCCGCCGGAGGAGCAAATCCCGATAGAGCGCCTCCGCATCGGCGAACGGATCAAAGTCCTCATTTCCCTGGTTGAAAAAAATCCGCGGGGCTCCGGCATCTTCCTTTCGCGGGCGCACCCGCGGCTCTTGGGGAAGCTCTTTGAAATCGAGGTTCCCGAGATCGCAACGGGCGCGGTTGAAATCAAGTCAATCGCGCGGGAGGCGGGCTCCCGTTCGAAGGTTGGCGCGGTGTCCCACGAAGACGGCGTTGATCCGGTGGGCGCCCTTGTCGGGCAAAAGGGGGTTCGGGTGACAACGGTCATCAGCGAAATCGGCGGAGAAAAGATTGATATTATCGAATGGTCTGAAGACCCGAAACGGTTTATTTCAAATGCCCTTTCGCCCGCAAAAGTGATTACGGTAGATATTGATGCAAACCGGAAAGAAGCCCGGGCGGTTGTTCCCGACGACCAGCTCTCCCTTGCAATCGGCAGGGGCGGGCAAAACGTCCGCCTTGCGGCAAAACTCACCGGATGGAAGATTGACGTGAGGTCTGACCGGAAGAAGGAACCGGACGAGACCAGCGAAACCGAAGAGCAAAAGCCAGAAGAACATGAATCCGGCGAGCCCACTGGGGAACTAAACGACGAAACAACATCGTAAAAATCATTATTCATTACACCACAACCCTATGATTCTTTTTCCCATTATTGCGTCCCTCATTTCAATCGCATTTGCGGGATTTCTCATTTTTTTCATAAAAAAATATCCAACCGGGGAAGGAAAGCAAATTGCCGTATGGGAAGCGATTAAAGTCGGATCGCGCGCGTATTTGCGACGCCAGAATACTACCGTTGCAATCGTTGCAGTCATCCTCGGCGCCGTCATGTGGAATCTGTTCAATGCGCCCACTGCCGTCGGGTTTCTTATCGGAGCCGCCGCGTCGCTCGTCGCCGGATACCTTGGCATGATGACAGCAGTCGATACGAACGTGCGGACGACAGAAGCCGCGCGCATCGGACTCCCGAAAGCGTTTCGCGTTGCATTCCTGGGAGGATCAGTGACCGGATTTCTCGTCGTGGGGCTCGGCCTTTTTTCCGTGAGCATGTTTTATTACTTCACCAATGATATTTCATCTCTCGTCGGCCTTGCATTCGGAGGGTCCCTCGTATCAGTGTTTGCACGCCTCGGCGGAGGTATTTATACGAAAGGCGCTGATGTCGGCGCTGATCTTGTCGGAAAACTGGAAGCGGGCATTCCGGAAGACGACCCGCGAAATCCCGCGGTCATCGCGGACAATGTCGGAGACAACGTGGGCGACTGCGCAGGCATGGCCGCTGACCTTTTTGAAACATACGCGGTGACTGCAATTGCAGCGATGCTCTTGGGGTCGCTCCTCTATCCGGGAAATGAAACCGTGGTCATGCTCCCGCTTGTCATCGGCGGCGTTGCAATCTTTGCGTCAATCATCGGCACATTCGCGGTGCGCGTCCGCGACACAAAAGACATCATGAACGGCCTCTACCGCGGACTTATCACATCTGCCGCGGTTGCCGCGCTTTTTCTCTGGTTTGTATTTGCTTCGGTCCTTTCCAACGAGCGCGAGCTCGTAAACCCCTACTATATCGCGTCCCTCATGGGGCTCGCGGTAACCGCGCTCATGGTTGTTGCAACCGAATATTATACGTCAAAAAAATTCCGCCCGGTGCAGTCAATCGCGCGAGCGTCGCTGTCGGGCCATGGAACCAATATCATCATGGGACTTGCGTTTTCCCTTGAAGCACCGGCGCTCCCCGTCATCATTATTTCCGCGGGCATGCTTGTTGCATTTCTTTCGGCCGGCATCTACGGCGTTGCGCTTGCCGCAATGACCATGCTCGCGATGGCGGGAATTATTGTTGCGATTGACGCATTTGGCCCGATCACGGATAACGCCGGCGGCATTGCGGAAATGGCCGAGCTCCCGGAAAGCGTGCGCCAAGTCACCGACCCCCTTGACGCCGTTGGGAATACGACAAAAGCAGTTACCAAGGGATACGCGATCGCATCCGCCGGACTTGCGGCGCTCGTTCTCTTTGCTTCCTATACGGAAGAATTGCGAAACTTCGGAAAAATAGTTTTCTTTGACCTTTCGGACCCCTATGTCATTATCGGGCTTTTTGTCGGCGGCATGATGCCGTATCTCTTCGGCTCCATTGCCATGCGCGCGGTCGGAAAAGCGGCTGAACGCGTTGTAAAAGAAGTCCGGCGCCAGTTTAAAGACATTCCCGGCATTATGGAAGGAACCGCAGTGCCGCAATACGACCGCGCGGTTGACATTGTGACACGCTCCGCAATACGCGAAATGATACTGCCGGCGCTCATTCCGGTGCTTCTGCCTATTATCCTTGTCCTTCTCATGCGCGGACACGCCGCAGAAGCGCTCGGCGGACTTCTCATGGGCTCGATTGTCACCGGACTTTTTGTCGCGCTCTCAATGACCTCGGGCGGCGCCGCATGGGACAATGCAAAAAAATTCATTGAAGAAGGAAACTACGGAGGGAAAAAATCCCCGGCGCATCAGGCCGCAGTCACCGGCGATACGGTCGGGGATCCCTACAAAGACACCGCAGGACCCGCAATAAACCCTATGATTAAAATAGTAAATATTGTCGCGCTTCTCCTTGTGAGAACGCCATTTCTCTAACGAATGAACGTATCGGTCTCTCCAATCGCACAATCGAGCGTTGAATGCACGGTCATAATCACACCTGAAGAATTCGAGCCGCACGCGAGACGCGCGGCCGCATTGTTTGCCGAGGAACGCGAATTTGGGGGATTTCGAAAGGGCAAAGCGCCCCGGGACGTCGTAGAAAAAGAATTGGGAGCGCAAAAAATCTATGAACGGGCCGCGGACATCGCCATACGGAAAGAATATTCCAATATCCTTGATATAGCGCTCCGCGATATAGAAGAAAAAACCGGACGCCGGGAAACGCCGATCGGGCGCCCGGCTGTGACTGTTACAAAACTTGCGCCCGGAAACGAGCTCCAATTCAAAATCGTTCTTACCCTGTTTCCTACAGTCACACTCCCGGATTACAAAACGATTGCGGCGGATATCCTGAAAAAAGAACAAAAGGACGTAACGGTAAGTGAAGAAGAGGTATCACGCGCCATTGACTGGCTCCGCGAGTCCCGGACAACCGAGGTGCGCGCGAGCCGCCCGTCCGAACCAGGAGACCGCGTTCTCATTGATTTCGATATCAGAAGTAACGGCGCGCCGATTGAACACGGAAGTTCAAAAAAACATTCGCTCGTCATCGGCAAAGGGAATTTCATCCCGGGATTTGAGGACCAGCTTATCGGCATGGCGGAAGGAGAGACAAAAACATTCACTCTTGCGGTTCCCGACACGTGGCGCGACTCCGCGCTCAGAGGAAAATCGCTTGATATCACGGTTGCCATGAACGAGATATATCAGCGAAGCGTCCCGGAACTCTCCGATGAGTTTGCACGGCGCGCCGGATCATCTGACACAAAAGAAAAGCTTATTGAAAACGTCCGCGAAGGGCTTCTCGAAGAGCGGCGGGGAAAAGAAAAAGAGCGCGTCCGCATGCGGATCATCGAAGACATAGCGCACGCGTCGGCCATTGCCATTCCCGGCCTTTTGACTGAATCAGAACTCGATAAGATGCTTGGAGAGCTCAAATCAGGAGTTGATTCCATGGGAATGAAATGGGAGGACTATCTCCTTCACATCAAAAAAACACCTGAAGAACTCCGCCAGGAGTGGCGGCCGGAAGGAGAAAAGCGCGTTCGAATCGCGCTTGCGCTCAAAGAAATTGCCGAAAAAGAGCATATCGCGCCGACCGAAGAAGAAATCAAAATGAAAACAGACGATTATCTCTCGCGATTCAAATCAGCAAAAGACGCAGAAAAAGATATTGACCCAGAGACACTCCGCGAGTATACTAAGGGGGTTCTGCGAAATGAAAAAGTATTCGAATTTCTTGAGAGAATCAACGAATAACCCGCCCGCATCGCCTAACGGCTCAGCGTTTAGCGGGCAAGGCGAATCCATACAAATATACGAATCAACTATGAACGAGCGTGCACAATTTCTTATTCCGACTGTCATAGAAAAATCGCAATACGGCGAGCGGGCCTATGACATTTACTCGCGCCTCCTGAAGGAGCGGATTATTTTCATTGGCGGGCCGATTTCGGATGCTCTTGCAAATGCCGTGATCGCGCAGCTTTTGTTCCTCGAGTCCCAAGACGAGAAAAAAGACATCAAAATCTATGTCAATTCCCCCGGCGGGTCGGTTCCCGCGACGCTTGCCATCTACGACACCATGCAGTACGTAAAGCCGGACGTGTCAACGATCTGCGTCGGCATGGCGGCGTCCGGTGCGGCGCTCTTGCTTGCCGCGGGTGCTGAAAAAAAACGCTTTGCGCTCGCAAATTCCGAAATTATGATCCACCAAGTTATGGCAGGCGGCATTGAGGGGCAAGCCGTTGAAATTGAAATCTCGGCAAAACACATCGTCCACCTCAAAGACCGCCTCAATCAAATCCTTGCAAAACATGCCGGAAAACCGCTTGATCAGGTTGAAAAAGACACGGACCGCGACTACTACATGACCGCTGATGAAGCAAAAAAATACGGCATTATCGACGAAATCATCAAGCGGAAATCAGTAAAATAACTGCCGGAGGAAATAACGTATTATCCTTACCCATTGAACGTAGATTCGTTCAAGCCGTTATAATCGTTGTAATCGTTAAACGGTTATAACGATTTAAACGAGCAGTGCGATCTAACAATCGTATGAACGACCAAGATCCAACCACCAAACAACTCATCGCATTCACCGTCATCCTCTCATTTGTTGCGTCCATCATCGGAACCATTCTCACCATGGGAGTTATCGGGCCGTTTTTGAATTCTGACGAACTCGCCGGAAGCCCGATTTATTTTAACAAGCCGAAACTCCTTGAGAAGATAACAGAGACCGTACGTGAGAAAGAAACCGTTGAGCGCGTGGAGCGCCAAGACGAACTCGTCGTGAAAGTCGTGGAAACCGCTTCTCCGTCAGTCGTATCCATTGTCGCAACAAAAGACGTTCCGGTGATTGAGCAATACTTTATTGATCCTTTCACCAACGATCCCTTGTACCGCCAATTCTTTGGAAACGGCGGATCAGGAATTCAAATACCCCAGTACCGCCAAAAGGGAACCGAAAAAAAGGAAGTATCATCAGGAACGGGATTTATCGTATCAAAAGACGGACTCGTCATAACAAATAAGCATGTGGTATCTGACACGGAGGCAGAGTTTACCGCATTTCTGAACGACGGAACAAAGCGAAACGCAAAAGTCCTTGCGCGCGATCCCCTAAACGACCTTGCAATCCTCAAAATTGACGGCTCGGATTATCGGCCGCTTCCCTTTGGCAACTCCGCTCAAGTGAAAACCGGCCAAACCGTTATTGCAATCGGCAATGCACTCGGCGAATTCCGAAACACGGTTTCTGTCGGCGTTGTTTCCGGGCTCCAGCGAACCATTGTCGCGTCCGGCTTAGCATCAGGGCCGGAAACCCTCCAGGAACTCATCCAGACCGACGCCGCAATCAACCCGGGGAATTCCGGCGGCCCCCTCATAAATATTTACGGCGAAGTCATCGGCATTAATGTCGCTATGGCATCCGGCGCGGAAAATATCGGCTTTGCCATTCCGGCAAACCAAGGGAAAATCGCCCTTGCGAGCGTAGAAAAAACAGGGAAAATATCGTATCCGTTCCTCGGCGTCAGATACACCACGATTACCAAAGAGCGCGCCCAAGAGGAGAAACTGCCGCGCGACTACGGCGTTCTTGTGTCTGACGGATCCGGAGGCGAGCCCGCTATTGTCCCCGGAAGCCCTGCGGAAAAAGCCGGGCTCAAGAAAGGCGACATCATCCTTGAACTGAACGGGGAAATCATTGACCCCGCGCATTCGCTTGCATCCCTTCTCCAGAAATACCATCCGGGTGACGAAATTTCCCTCAAGATATTCCGGAATGGGACAGAAACGGAACTGCGAACCGTTCTCGCGGAACGAAAGGAATAAACTCAGAGCATTGGATACCCTCAAAAGCCGCGCAGAGCGCGGCTTTTGATGTTCCCATTATTCCTTTTTCGATAAATTCCCGGTATGATACACCCGATGGAAAAAGGAGAAATGAACCAAATTCCCTACTACCGCACGCACATATACCGATCCTTGGAAACGATTCCCGGCGCCGTTTCCTGGATAACGCTCATCGGAATGGTGCTCGCTGCGTGGCGCGCCCCGATATTTGCGAGTTTTTTTATCATAGCGTTTGACCTCTACTGGCTTTTAAAAACAGTGTTTTTTGTATTTCACATCGGAGCGTCCTACGGAATCATGCGAAAAAATCTCTCGATCTCATGGATGGAGAGGGTCCGCGATCCAAATCTCGCAATCGCAAAAGAACTCGCTCCCCATATTACATCATGGGAAGACATATACCACCTTGTCATACTTCCGGCGTATAAAGAGCCTCAAGACGTCCTTCGTTCAAGCATTGTAGCGCTTCTCACCTCGTCCTGGCCGAACAAAAAAATGATTGTTGTTCTTGGGATTGAAGAGGCGGGCGGCCCCGAAGATAGAGAAGCGGCGGACTCAATCAAAAAAGAATTCGGACGCGAATTTTTTGAGTTTTTAATCACGATTCATCCGAAAAATCTTCCTGATGAGATCCCCGGGAAAGGATCAAACGCCTCATGGGCCGGCCGCGAAGCAGAGAAACGGATTAACGAGCTCACTATTCCATACGAACGAATCATCGTATCCTCGCTTGATTCGGACACCCAGGTCTATCCGGATTATTTCGCGCTCGTAGCATACCGCTACCTCACCGAAAAAGATCCGCTTCACGCCTCATACCAGCCGATTCCGGTCTACCACAACAATATTTGGGATGCGCCCGCGCTGTCGCGCGTTGTCGCGACATCCGACACCTTCTGGCAGATGGTTCAACAATCGCGCCCGGAACGCCTTGTCACGTTTTCGTCCCACTCAATGCCCTTCGAGGGACTTGTCCGCCTTGGATTCTGGGATACCCACATGGTTTCCGAGGACTCGCGGATTTTCTGGCAGGCGTTTATTCATCACAATGGAAACTGGCGCGTGGTCCCCCTCTATTATCCTGTGTCCATGGACGCAAACCTTGCGCCGACGCTCAAAGAAACAATCATCAATATTTATAAACAGCACCGCCGCTGGGTCTGGGGCGTTGAAAACCTGCCCTACATCACCTACCACTTCGCAAAAAACAAAACCATCCCCTTGAGGAAAAAACTCTTTTGTCTTTTTGACCAGATGGAAGGATTTTGGTCGCTTTCAACGAATTCGCTCATCATCCTCGCGCTTGGATGGCTCCCGCCGTTTCTCGGAAAAGAGGAATTTTCAACAACGGTCCTTGCGCATAACCTCCCTAAAATAACCCAGATACTCATGACAGCGGCAATGGTCGGGCTTGCGTTTTCCGCCATAGTATCTTTGTCGCTTCTTCCCACGCGCCCTAAGAAAAAACCGTATCACTGGAAGTGGTGGCTGCTGCTCGAATGGTTTTTGATTCCGATTACCGGCACGCTTTTTGGCGCAATCCCCGGACTTGAGGCGCAAACGCGCCTCATGCTTGGAAAGCAGCTTGGATTTTGGAGAACGCCGAAAGTGAGAGCTGTTAAAACCGATGAAAACGTTAAAACCGTTCGAAACGTTTAGGCAAACGAACGATTACAACGAGCGCAGCGATTGAACGATTTTAACGAAATCACTCCCAATGTATCATTTCCTCCATCTCCGCGAGTTTTTGCTTGAGGACTGGATGACGGTGCAAATCAGAGTCATTCCTTAAAAGTTCAATCGCTTCTTTTCTCACCGCACGGACAAGCTCCACATCTGTAATCCCTTTCAGCATATCGCGGGAAAATCCTGATTGGACGGTTCCAAAAAGATCACCGGGGCCGCGTATTTCCAAATCCTTTTGGGCAAGCTCGAATCCGCTTTTCGCGTCCCGAACCGCGCGGAGCCGCCGCGACACTCCACCCCCTTCGGTCGGAAACAAAAAGCAATACGATTGATCGGCCCCCCTCCCTACGCGCCCCCTAAATTGATGGAGTTGCGCGAGGCCGAAGCGCTCCGCGCCCTCGATCATCATGATTGTCGCGTTCGGAATATCAACGCCGACTTCGACAACTGATGTAGATACAAGAATATCCGATTCGCCCTTCTTGAACCGCTCCATGACCGCGGCTTTTTCCTTCGATTTCATCTTCCCGTGGAGCATCTCAACCCGAAGATCCGGAAATACTTCATGGCTCAATTTTCGGTACTCCTCTTTGACACTTTTCACTTCGGCGAGGAGCAATTTCTGCTGGAAAGCGCGTCCCCCCTTATTCATAATTCCTGATTCATAATTCGATTCTTCAATCCGCGGGCAAATGACGAATACCTGTCTCCCTTTTTTTATTTCGCTCCGGATAAACTCATAGGTCTTTTCGCGCTCGCGCGGCTCAACAACCTCGGTAATAACGGGTTTCCGTGATTTCGGCATCTCGTCGAGAATCGAAAGATCGAGGTCGCCATAGACCGTGAGCGCGAGCGTCCGGGGAATCGGAGTCGCAGACATACTTAAGTAATGCGGGATCGCTTCGCTTGTTAGAATTGTTCGATCTCCGCCGGTTGGCGGATCGTTAAAATCGTTCGAATCGTTTTTAACGACTTTAGCGTTTCTAACGTCTTTAACAAGTTGAGCGCGCTGGTTGACTCCAAAGCGATGCTGTTCATCAACAACTACAAGCCCCAATTTTTCAAAAGTAATTCCTTTTTGTATTAATGCATGCGTCCCGACAATAATATCCGAATCATCCGCGCGTTTTTCCGTGCCCGTGCGAAACCCTATTGAAACGCCGAAGGGCGAAAGAAGTTTTTCGAGCGTCACAAGGTGTTGGCGCGCAAGAATCTCGGTTGGCGCCATGAATAAAACCCGAAACCCCGCACGTACTGCAGAAAGCGCGGATGCGGCCGCAACAACGGTTTTCCCGGAACCGACATCGCCCTCCAAAAGCCGGTTCATGGGGGACGGTTTTGTCATGTCATTTAAAATTTCCCAAAGCGATCTTCGCTGGGAATCAGTGAGAGAAAACGGCAAGCTCCCGACAAACTTTTTCATCAGGGGAACATCAAGAGGAACTGCAGGCGCCGATTCCCGTTTGAGAAGCAATCGCTCGCGGAGCGCGTGAAGCTGAATATAAAACAAGTTCTCAAAGATGAATCGCCATTCCGCAACTCGCGCCTCCTCCTTTGTTTTCGGGACATGAATGGACAAAAGTGCCGAACGAAGATTTCCAAGATTGTTTCGCCGAAGAACATCAGAAGGAATTGGGTCAACAAGTTCAAATCTCACGCGTATGAACTTTGAAATGAGATATCGGAGCCACCGCGACGTAATCCCGCGCGTTTCCGGATAAATTGCAACAAGACCGCCAGTATGCACACCTTTTGACGAATCCCGAATACCGAATTGCGAATTGTGGATTTTCTCGTATGATGGATTCTGGAGATATATTCCTTCCGGGCCTTTTGCGACTTTTCCCGAAAGGCGGACGCTATTTCCCGCTTTTAAATTCCGTGCCAAAAACGGCTGGTTAAACCAGATTGCTTTCAGAGCGCCGGTCTCGTCGCGGACAGTCACCTCGGTAAGCGCCATTCGTTTTCGAAACGTTCTTCGCACTGAAATTTTTTCTATGGTGCCGTGTATTGTCACTGTTTCTCCGACCGAAATATCTTCGATTGGTTTTTCGTTTGAAAAATCGTCGTATCGGATCGGAAAATGAAACAACAGATCGCGGATTGTTTTGATTCCAAGACGTTTCAGCGCAGGCACAATGCGCCGATTGATTGCTGGTACCGATTCAATTGGAGTCGTCACATACATACCACTACTCTACGGATGTAGAGAAAAAAAGAAAATGGCCAGCTCTTGAGATTATCGCAAGCTGGCCGGGATCGTTCTGGTGACACATCATGTGCCGACTTCGAGGAGACGGCAGAGTTTACCGAGAAGCTCATTCTTCTCGGCGAGCTCGGCCTTCGTCGCGGTGAGTTCGTCAACGAGATTAGCCTTGCTTGGGCTTACCCGCCTCAGACGCTCCTCCGCTTTGTACAAGCGAGAACTCAGGTCGTCGATTCGCTCGGTCACAACATGGTCGTAGTCGACATTTCCACCGAGGAGCTTGCCGTCCACCGGGTTCTTCGGACACTTCCCGAAGGGATCGAGGCCAGTCGGGCCGCCCGAACGGTAAGGGCCCATCGAGCAGCCGCAACCGTGTTCGCAGTCCGAAGTCCCATCATGGTTGGCGTACTTATGTCCACCGTACTCTTTGGGGCCGTGGCCGTTGGGCATAGGAACCCCCTTTCTAAGGTTCTGGGTTTTTCTTTACTGCTGATAATCTACATCAAAGCCACACAAAAAGTCAATAAAAAACAAGAACAGAAACGTTCACAAGTTTCCGCTCAAGAATTTAGCAATTTTGAAAAATTTTTCCTTTCTGCTTTTACAAAATATGGTTCGAGCCGATGTTTTTTCAGGTTCTTTGGCGGCAAATTCTCTATCGGTTTATTGAAAATAGAAGATAGGAAATTGAACCCAAAATAATCGCAAAAATGTTCAGAAAGATTATTTTTTTACCCAAATGATTACGAATGCTCACAATTAAAGAAACAATGCTAAATACCACAGCCATAAATCCTAAATACGGAATTACAAAAAAGGAAACGAGAGCCATTATAACCAAACCCCATGCTCCTTTTTGTATGTATCCAATAAAGGGAGAGGGGCTTCCTAATTCAAACTTATTCGTCTCTGAGGCTTCTGACTTGTTTGTGCTACCTAAAATTTCCTGAAGCTCTTGGTCAAATTTTTGCTGGTCGCCTGGCGTAGGCATAGCAGCACCCGTTTGCACATCATATTTAAATATCAAATTATTTGCTGAATCAATTTCGACTCTCAAAGAGGTTTTATATTTTCTAATGTCAAAAGAATATATTTGTGCAAAGCTAGAGCCGCGTTCGGCCTGCAAGGAGCTATTGCTTTCATTAAGGACTTTAAATCCTTTTGCAACCAGGACATTTTTAATACGCGGGAGTATGTTTTGCTCAGTAATATTGAACGATTTTTGATACAGCATAATTCAAGTTTATTTATGAAAACTTTTTCTTCTTTCCGTTAAAATATGGTTCGAACCGACCCGCGCTTCGTTGAAGCTACGGCGAGGCAAGTGTTTTTCTCCGGGCTCTTTGGCAGTTTTTATCGGCGCGGCACGAGCGCCAAACCACGAGTGAACTGCTTCAATACTGAACGTTGAGATCGAAATTGGTTGAAACTAAAATCGTAGAGATTTATTCTTACTATTTTTCCACCTTTATCGTAATCCAATACTACGTTGTCTTGAATATCCGAATCAACGCTTTTCCCTTTGCCGATCTCAACCGATAGTACTCGACTCCTTTTATCGTATATGATTCTAATATTTTTTTTGCTCATAGATATTTTTTAACTTTCGAGGTGTCGATCACGGTGATAATCTCTTCGGATTTTCAAGCGCTTTGTGGATCACACTCTCTGGGATCGAGCGTTCTTGGAGTCTCCGCCTTGCGTGAGGTTTTAAAATATAGCGCATAGAAGAATCTTCATAGATCGGA
>CAYHJX010000016.1:0-15759 GCA_964357005.1 uncultured Candidatus Saccharibacteria bacterium
GTCGTTGAAGCGCTATCAGATGGAATCTCTTGAGAGGGGATGTATGATGATTCTTCTTCGATGAGGAATGTTCCTTCTTCCGGTGTTGATTCGCTCGTTGTGGCGGTTTCCTCTTCATTGTTCTCCGTGCTTGTTTCCTCCGGTTCTTCTGATTCATCCGTTGTTGATGCGGTTCCCGTCTCGGTCGATAAAAGCTCTTCCTCTACGCCTTCATTCAAAATCTCCTCCGATGTTTCCTCCTCTCCGCTTTCGTCTTCGCTGGTTTCAATCTCTTCATCCGCGCTCGAAGCCTCTTCAAAAAGGGATACTGGTTCACTTGCCGTATCATCGACAATAATCGGCGGGTTCTCGCATGTCCACACAATGTGCGCCGTATTTACCGACTCCACGCGATCTTTCATCGCTTCGTATTCAAAATGCGATCCGCCGGCAATAAGAAGCGCATCCGCTTCTGCGGCAAGGGTGGCAATAGATATGGATTCGCCCGGGACAAGCGCGGTCTCTACTCCGGGAAAATACGAAATATTGAACTTGAGCGCCAAAAGCTGTTTTTTCAGCCGGTTTACCGCGGGCACATTCGGTAGGGTGTCGAATATAAAATGTGCGTCAGACGCATTCACGATGTCATTCGGCCCAAGCGTCTGCGGAAATTCCCAGAGCTCCTCATGCCCCTTCCAAAACCCGTATGAGCGCGTCTCAAATGATTCGCACGGAGGCCGTTCGATTGTCGCCGTTACATTGACGACATGCGCTTCAAACGCGGACAAAGGGATCACGGAAATGGTCAAAAGCAAAAAGAGTGCCATTTTTGACGCAAACATCATCCGAAGCCACGGGATAATCCGTCCCCCTTGCGCGGTCGCCCGCGGCGTGCTCATACTCTCGCGGAGAACGTCCCGCGGCCGCGTAAGATCAATCATATTGATTGATGGCTCAATCGGTGCTCGGAGAATCGGGAGATGATATAAAACTCCGTCTGGGGTTTTTCCCGTACGCTTTTCCCGCAAATCCAATGTAGCGTGCCGCATCACTCGTACGCGGCGGGCACTGTGGATTTTCGGTTTTTGGCGTTTTCGTTTCATTGCACTCGGCGCGATGCGGCTACCGTAATAAACCCAAGGTAGGGAATACGTGCGGCGTAACCAGCAATCGTATAATTCTTCCCAATGAGGTTTTTATATGAGGTCGGCTCATCATCCGAAAAATTCGCATCCCCTTTTGTCGTAAATGTTTTCTCGCCGAGCGCGACAACGCGGTGAATTGTAAATCCATTTCCCGACTCATTCCGATAAATCGCAATGTCTCCGACTTTCAAATCATCTTTTCCGATACCCTCGACAAGCACCAAGTCGCCTTCTTTGAGCGCGGGCCACATGGATCCTGATGTTACTGCGGCCATGGGGTAAGACGTTCCCAACGACCAGCTCAAAAACCGCGGTAAGCCAAATATGACGCCGCCGATAATCACGGCGTATATCGCAATATCGAGAATGATTGAGCGTACGCGCTTCATAAACTAAAAACCAAATGTTGGAATTTTGAATAAATACACTCTTCCCGTATAATCCGCGTCCACTTGGGCGGAGGCCGGAATATACATCGCAAATTCAATCTTCTCTGTCGAGCGCGGCGCGAGCCGGAAAAAATTCTTGTCAATGTCGATCAAATCTGAAATGGAACCAATCTTGAAAATCATGATATACATCGGAATCGGTGTCCCGTTCTGAATTTCCACCCGACGGATCATAGATGTCCCTTGCGCAAGATCTCCGAAATCCAACCGCTCGGACGTTGGATTTACTCCGACTTTTGACCTTCCTTCGACAATATGGACAACCGCGCGGTACTTGTTTGCGTCAAGCATCACATAAAAAACAAAAAGAAAGATAACGATAATCACGCCGATAATAATCTTGTCGCGGCGACGAAGCGGCTCGCGCGGGGGTTTCATGCTTTCGAGCTCGATACCCGCGGGCTCCCCTCCCCACATTCGCCGTATTCTCTCGATAAATGTTGACATGGCTTTTTATTAACAAATAAGTTACTGAACATGTTACATAACAAGTTACGTAACACTTCTCTATTACATTACTGAAGACCTGTGACTTCAATCCACAAATCGCATCCGTACGTGTGGCTTACCACAGGATTAAGAACATAATCATCCGAATTCGTTTCCGGATCTCCGGATTCCGTTAAGACAAAGCTTGCCCAATCCTGCGCGCATTCGCCCGTAAAGCACGGCACCCTTAAATCAATGTTCCACGTATCCGAAATATCCTCGATAATCTTTGAAAGAATGCCGGAAACTTCGGTCGCGTTTGTTGTCGCGGGCGTCCATGCGCCGGGAAGGCCGTGGAATGCCGTAATCCCTTCGCTGTCATTTTCCTGCTCGCCCGAAGGATCAAGCGTAATCTCGTGCTTCGAAAGATACGGACAGAGCACCGGCATCATGACGGAATTCAACGGACAGTAAAAATTCCCCGCCTCATCCTCCTGGACGCGGACGAAATTTCCCAGCGGCCCGATACATTGCGGCTTTTGACGAATGACATAATGGACGTCCCCCTCAAGAACTTCCCGCGATGTCGCGCTTACGCCGTCAAGGTCATAGCCGTCCGCAGTCGGCTCAAAAAGCGCTATGTCTGAAACATCGGTAAGCCGTACGAAGCGAGCCCACGGGAGCGCCCCCAAGTCAACCGGCGCATCGCGCGATGCGGAAGACGTTGCAAGAACCCAGGTTGCCCCGTCTTGGCTTATTTCTACTTTTACTATTTCGTCGGGATAACTTGTCCCGCCCGTAACTTCAAAAACGCGGATGTCCGGACCAACTGCGTTTACAATGAAATTTTCAAACTCAAGCGTTATGGTGCCGCCAAATCCCAAACTATAAAACGTGCCGGGCTGGACCGGATTGTCATAGGGCGTTCCGTTTGATTCTGCGGGGCCAAGCGCTTTTGTCTGGTCCGAGCGATCCGGCAGAACCGGCGTTCCGTCTTTTCGAAGCCCTTGGGATGAAGAAACAACTTTCCATGCCCATTGGATGTCAGTCGGATTATTGTATTTCAAGAGATACGATTGGCTCAAGGACACCTCGATTTCCTTGTCGAGCTTTTCTTGCGGAAACACCGTGCCAAATAATAAATCCTTCAACGGCACAAAAAGCGCATTATCAATAGTTGCCGTCACATTCAAAATATGCGCCTCAAATGCAGCCACAACCGGAACAAGCGCTATTGCGCCGAGAAGAAATAGTATTCCTAATCCAATTTTTTTCTTCATTTATCCCGTTACCACGGCGTGCAATCCGCGGTGCTTGCTTGTATTATCACTACCCCTTGTTTCTATGATCTTGAAACCACAATCCTCAAGTGGTAATGGGATTTTTCAGAGCGGAAAAATCGCTCTATCCTCCAGCCCTCCTCAACGAGGATTTACGATTTAGGATTAATGATTTATGAATTTAATTCTTAAATCTTAAATCAAAGTAAGGAGAAAGCTGGAGAGAGAACGATCAACTAATCAGGGATTACTGGGGGTACTGGTTGAAACACCGGAAACCTCTATCCATAGATCGCAGCCAAACACCTTGTGTTCGTTCGCGATTGGTTGAGTCCATTGATCTGGATCACCCGCATTCGGATTGATCTTTGCGACATACGAAGCCCAGTCCTGCGCACAATATCCGCCAAAACAAGGCACCGCAAGATCAATATTCCAGGTGTCTACAACATCCTGAACAGATTTTGCAAGATAACCACCTGTATCATTCCATACGATTTTCCCGTCGTCTACCGTCCATGGCTCGTGGAATGAGGGAGTTGTTTCATCATTCACAACATCTGTATCACCTTCCTTTGAGATATACTCGCAAAGCGAAGGAAGAACATCCCAAACACCTGGCAATAACACGCCGCTTACATCTTTTGGAGCGGGACCGCAATCAATAGTGACATTACCTTGCCCGTCAACGTTGACATGCCCAGTTGCTGTCGGACCAACAATCTCAGTTCCCTCTTCGTTGGTCAAAGCACATTTCGGCTTTTGACGAATGAAGTATCTGACATCATCAACACGCGGTTCGTCAAAAAACGACTGTGAAAGCTGAACTACAAGCGGCTTATCAAGATGTTCTTGCGGAAAGACGGTTCCGAAATCAATGTCTTTGGTTGACACCGAAAGCGCATTCTCGATACGCGCCGTCACATTCACAACATGCGCTTCGAACGCGGCAAACATCGGAAGAATTGCAACCGCAGTTCCCAATGCGCCAAGCGATAAAAATAGTTTTTTCTTCATAGACCTTTTAATACATTTAACAGGTAACAGTAAACATTTAACTTTTTGTTTTGTGGGTTTCGCCGCCCACATCGGCATCGACCAGTAACCTTCATACGGATCAAATCCTGATTCGCATGAAAGGATTTTATTTGAACAGTTGAGAAGCTGCGACGAATCGCAACTTCTCTTCTGGCCAAATCTGGATCCCCGAACTGTTCGAGGGACCCAGTTTAGTCGGAATGCTTTATTTTGCCGCCATAGGCGGAAAGAACAAAAAAAGCGATTGGGGAATATTTTGTTAGCCAGCGGTTCCGTTCGCCGCGCACTCAAGAAGCGCCTCGAGCGTTGCCTGAAGTGTTGTGTAGTCCGCCACATCGAAGTAGTGAGACGGACTTGAAGCAATGTTATTTTTCAAGTAGTCAGCGGCTGATGGAACAGTACCGACGCCCACTACATAGATTGTGACCCCCGCCGCTTTTGCGAGATTTGCGGATGCGGTTGCCGCAGCTTTTGCTTCAGTATCGGTTCCCGGCTCATTCGGCGCGCCGTCTGTAATAATCACCATGAAGTCCGGTGAATCTGCGTCTGCGCGGTCATGCGAGTCGCCCGGATTATCAAGCTCGCCTTTTGCAAGATCAATTCCTTCTTTGAGGTTCGTGTAGCCAACCGCAACAAGCGCATCAATCGCGGCTTTTATTGTCGCCGTCGTATCGTTTAAGTGAAGATCAAGCGAACCATTTGTCGCGAAACTTGACTGGCCGATATGAACGCCGTCAACCGTTGGCGCAAGTGCATCAACAAATGCTTTTGCCGAAGTCTTCAATTGCCCGAGTTCTGTTGAATTAATGGAACCCGAACGGTCTAAGACAAGCATCAAGTCAATTTTTTCCTTACAGCCGATCCCAGGAAGAGAAATTCCCGTTACCTCAACCCAAAGATCGCAACCGAATATTTGATGCTCCTTTTCTGCGGGCTGGACGTAGTTTGCGGGAATAGCCGCGGGGTTAATACCCGTGACAAAATCTTCCCAATCCTGCGCGCAGAATCCGCCGAAACAGGGAACTTTCAAATCAATATTCCATGTATCCGTGAGATCGCCCGAAGATTTTGCGAGATGGCCATCCACTTGGTAAATCACCGTGTCGTCCAAAGACCAATTCGCAATAGGCCCGTGGAATGCATCGAGAAAACCATCCTCATATGTCGGTCTCCCGTTTTCATCTTCGCCAACAACTTCCGAATGCTTTGAAAGATACGGGCATAAAAGCGGAAGAAGAACATATCCATCATCAACGCAAATAAATGTTCCTTCGCCTTCGGGATCTTCAGTTGCGAGGCCGTATGCAGAATACGTGACCGGATCAGTATTCGGAACCGGAAGACCACACTTCGGCTTTTGGCGAATCATATACTCGACGTCATCCACGCGATCTTCGTCTTGGAACGACTGCGACAAAGAAATGGAAAGTGGGCGATCAAGCTCTTCTTGGGGGAATACGGTTCCGAATTGAATCTCTTTTACTGGAACAAAAAGCGCGTTTTCGATTGTTGCGGTTACGTTCACAACATGCGCCTCAAACGCAGCAAACATCGGGAGTACGGCAAGCGCCATTCCAAGTGCGCCCAATCCGAGAATTAATTTTTTCTTCATAGAAGAATTGATATTATTGATATTAGTGAATAAGTGATGAAAGAGTGCGAACCGAGCGCGAGCACGTGTTACGCACGAGATATGAGTGAAATAGAATGTGATTGTAATACCGCCCTAGAAAGGACCGATCCGCAGACGCGCGAAAAAGAAAGAGCTATCGCCTCAAAAAAGAGAAGATAGCTCTTCCTAGGAAACCGTATTCGCTTGTCGTACGCATTCGACCATTCGTGTATCCTTCCCTCCGGTTTCCCCTCCGGAACGGGCGCGTTAAAACTTCCTCAAAAATTTCAAGTTAAAAGTACTCTGTATTATCGTTTGGGGCGTTTCGCCTGTCAATGGATTTTTTCGCAAAAAACACAGAAGTTTTCCCCATTTTTGTACACAGAGTACCACACATGTTTTCCACACTTCTTGAAGGAGCTGATTCTTGGACGCTTGACCGGGGAACCGCGTTACCTTTCGGCAAAGCGGGGTCAAGCATCCGAGAATATGCTACTTCTGATTTTTTCAAAATAAAAAAGGGCCCAAACCCTCCTTTTTGATTCTCGCCCTCCTATAGATTGTCTCTTACGAGAGTAACGCGCCTACGTCTGGTGTCAAACCCCCCTATCACCACCGTAAGCGCCACAGTTATCCCTGACAGTCGTCCCCGATGTACAGGGTGCCCATGTTTCATTCATACGCTATAGCGTATGAATGAAACATCGTTCGCTCACCCCTTCCGTTCCTCCATTCCCATCGTCATAGTCCGTCCTTTTCCTATCATAGATCAAAGAAGTGGAGTGCCCGTTTCTCCTGATTGCCGAGTGTTGGTGTCTCAAAATGAATTACATATCGGGATACTCCGAAAAATTCTCCAATGAAATCAATTTCATCTCTGCAGGGCGCCGGATACACAAACACACTCCTATGATACTGATAACACCCTAATTCCTTCAGTTTTCTCCGCAATGCATCACGTGCGGGTTTCTTATATTCTGGGATGTCAAAAAGAATTATTGTCCATACTCTATTCCGCGTTTGAGGGGAAGTGAGTTTCATCTCTTCAAAATTAAATTCACGCAAGCGCTTTCTCCCACGTTCGGTAATGGAAAGCATTGTTTTATCTCCCGCTTCTCTAAATTCTACAAGTCTCTGGTCGCGGAGTCGGCGAACTGCTTGCTCAACCGACCGCTTACGGTATTTCTTCTTACGGTTTTTATCAATAAACGGCTTGAGAACGAGAGCCGCGTTGGGTACCGTTGCGGCCGCAATAAGAATCCCGGCAACTCCGATAGTTGCAAGTATAGTTCTCGTTATCTCCTTTTTATCCATATTTGTATTCCCTATACTCTCTTCTATAATTGCTACAATTATACGCTATAGCGTAGGAATGAAACATAGGACTAATTCTTATCCTACTCAACAAGTGCGCGCCCCACAAAACCGACGATTGCAATTCCGATGGCGTTCAAGAAAAAAGAAAAGAACGCAAACTTCCGCGTGCTCGTGCCGGAAAGCCCGAGAAGCGCAATCCCAATTTCATCAGGCAAGGGAGATGCAATCAAAAGTGCCCCGACAAACGGCGCGAGATGGCGAAAGAGATGCCGTTTGAAAATCTCAGAAAATCGAGCCGTACCCGTGACTTGAAGCAATTCCCGCATATCTTCTACAATCGTATCGCGGACAAACCGAAAAATAATGTAATCACCGCAGAGCGCCCCGAGCCCGCCGAAAAATGAAATGAGAATAATCGAATGGTCGTTCGCGAGCTCCACAAAAACAACAGTCGCGGGTATTGCGGTAAATGCGGAAGTAAAAAACACACCTGCGAGAAAACTCATAAGCGGGGTAACACCCTCCGTGTATGAGATAAGACGATCAACCAATCCAAGCCGCTCGGCAAATATGATGCAAAATATACTCAACGTAATAACGCCGAAATCCCGCACCAAATGATACACAAGCTTTCGTTTCTCGTTCCCTTCCATAGAGTTACTCCATTATAGCGCATACTCAAAACAAACCCTACTTTTCTTCAAGAGCCGCATTCATTTCCTTTGAAAACTCTTCAAAACTTCGATAGAGAATAACTTTAATCCCGATTGAGCGGGCGGAGGCGACATTTTCTTCCGTATCGTCAACAAATACGCATTCATCTGGTTTTGCGCCGAGACGTTCAAGTGCGACTTCAAATATCTTCGGATTCGGCTTTGCGTAGCCCGTTTCGCCCGCTGAAATTATTTCATCAAAAAATTCCGGCAGGCCGTAGCGCCGCGTCAAAATCTCTCCTGCGTTTCGGTCCAAATTCGTAAGAAGCGAAATTCGATCAATCGGGCATGATGACACAAGATAATCAATCAGCTCATGATTCGGCTCCCCGTTCCGGATGAGCACGCCGGTAATATCGAGGAGAAGAAATTTTACAGTTCCGGAATTATTTTCCATGGTGCTTTTAAACTTCGTCTTTCATCCCACCGAATCTATCGAAATACGGAGTTAACTCACTCGCCTTTCTTCCGATAAAATCGCCAATCCAACTTCGCCCCATATTCATTCCGCCAATGCTCATCTTACGAAGATTATAACTGACGAAATGAAGAAAATCTTTAATATAGGTATCGTCGGTTTCCGCTTCTTTGATATATTCTTCTTCCGCTTCATTCCATTTCCTTTCAAAATCACCAATCAATCGTTGTTTTTCTTCTGGACTCGTGTCAAAATTTATAATCTCATTAATAAGATTATCTAATTCAAGAATTCTTGGATTTTCAAGGAAATCGAATTCCGGATTAAATTTTGACGCCTCGCTTCCCATAACAGTTTTTGAGCTGTTCTATAGACAATATATGTGATTATATTCGGGGACAATTCCAATTGCGCAGTATGTTCCTCGCACGCTTTCCGGCAGATGCTTGAAATCCCTTATCCTTCTTCGGCATGTTCGACTATCGCACATACAATCCTTTTCCCATTCATCTTCGTCCATTGTCGTGGAATAATCCCACGTTATTTCCTCTCCTTCTCGAATATCTTTTATGGCAGCGAGAACGACTTGGTTGCCGTCAATTGTTAAAGCGACATTCGGATCACACGAATGATTCACAAAGTCATCTGCCCCGCCTGATGGACCCATATAAAGATCCTTTCCAATTTGCACATAGAGATCCTTGACTTCGGTATAGGGGCTCGGCAATTCTATCTTCTTCATCGTTTCTCCGCGAAATTCCATGATTTTCTCGTCTTTCACTATCTTGGTCCGCGCAAATACCCCTTTCCCGTTTTTCGACTCTGCAATATAGATTTTACCCTCGCCCTCCATGACCACGACATTTTTATGTTCTAACAACATTCCAACATTCTGCAGAATGTTGGAATGTTGTAATCTCCTTATCCGAAGAAATCATAGCTCGCCAACTTCTTCTAACTCCTGCTCAAGAACATTGTCTGATTCGTCAAAAAGGAATTTTCCCTTGAATTTCTTTCCACTCAAGAATATCGGAAGCCAATATCTGTCATCCGACCACATCTCGCCATACGGAATCTCATCTATATGGAACCACTGCGGTTTCATTTCTTCACTTTCCGTGGGTTCTCCATCGAAATCCCGACACCGAAATACATGCACTTCAAGGTCAAAATCCGGTTTCCCCCGAAACCGAAATCCGATGATACCCGAGAGTTCCAAATCATTCAGCGTAATCCCAATTTCTTCAAACGTCTCTCTTTTTGCGGCGCCTTCGATACTCTCCCCCTCCTGTACCTTCCCGCCAAATCCATTCCAACGCCCGGCGCCAAATCCCCGCTTCTTCATTCCGAGCAAAATATTCGGATGCTTGTGAATAATACAAAGGGTAAATAGTTTTTTCATATTCTATTTTCCATGACACCTTATACACTTCTTACCTATGACACAGGAAATTCTACTTCAAAAACTTCCCATGGCTGCCTAGAAACATCAGTGTATCGAATCCATCTTGGAATAACCCTGAAGAATTTAATGCCGAGTTTCTCGAATTTGACTGCTTCGGGGAATTTCGAGAAATGAATTTGCTTATATTCTTCAAGTACATCACCAGTCAATTCCGTTGCAATTCCTTCATATTGTATTGTTGCCGGTTCCCATCCAATTACCACTGATACATTCTGATTATTATTCAAGTTCTTATACTTTCGGAAGATGGGCAACGTATCGAAAATCAGTTCAAGATTGTCGCGGGCGGAAACCTCAACCACCGCGGATTCTGATGTATTTTCGGGAGTTATTGTGGATAACACAGCCAGTTTGCTTTGGTTTATCAGCCTCCTTATTGTCTCCTTTTTGATATTATCTTCCATAAATTTTCATTCCTGTGTCATGTGGCACCTCTTATACTTTTTGCCGCTTCCGCACGGACATGGGTCGTTTCTGCCGACTTCGGGTTTACTGCCCTTATTCGCAATTCCTGATTCGCTATTCGGAACGCCGGAAACGGAATCTGCTCTGTCAGAAATCCCGAGAACCTCCGGTTTTATCTCAATAATCTTTTCTGAAATTGCGGGGCGGACCGTGCCCCCGACTTTAAAAATCGTGCTTACAATCTGCGAGCGGATCGCCCCTTGGAGCTCACGGAACAAACGAATGCCTTCATTTTTATATTCCACCAACGGGTCTCGCTGGCCATAGGCGCGAAGACGAACCGAATCGCGCAAATGCTCCATCTGATCAAGATGATCCATCCATAAAATATCTATTGCGCGAAGCATAACCACTTTCTCGACATTTCGCATGCCCTCCACTCCAAGCGCGGCTTCTTTTACTTTATAGTGCGTTTTTAAAATCTCAAGAAGCCGGCCAGTCAATTTTTCCCGCTTTTCTTCACGAGAATCATCACTTTCTTTAATTGTGGTGAAATCTGTGGTCTCAACTTCTCCAATATCCGCAATCGCTCGCGCGGTCTCGGAAAGTTCTTTTGTGTCCCATTCTGCCTCGGAATCGGATGACGTATGAAATTCAACAATTTTTTCAACTTCCTCCCGGATCATTTCGAAAATGCGGTCTTTCAACGGAATTTCTGATTTGTCGCCGCGAAGGGCTTCGCTTCGCATCCGATAGATCGCGTCACGCTGTTTATTCAGCACATCGTCATATTCAAGAACGTGCTTTCGCGCGTCAAAATGAAACCCCTCGATTTTTGACTGCGCTGACTCAAGCGCGCGCGAAACCATTTTGTGCTCAATCGGCTGGTCTTCGGGTATACCGAAGGACTGCATCATCCGCTTTACGCGGTCCGGACCAAAAATTTTCATGAGATCGTCCTCCAGGGAGACAAAAAATTGCGAAGAGCCGGCATCTCCTTGGCGTCCGGCGCGGCCGCGGAGCTGATTGTCAATGCGGCGCGCTTCGTGGCGCTCAGTCCCGATCACATGAAGCCCGCCCGCCTTTTTCACCTCATCAGCTTCACTTTGGTCAAGAGGAGTTCCGCCCAGAATAATGTCAACGCCGCGGCCCGCCATGTTCGTTGCAATTGTCACTGCACCCTTCCGCCCGGCCTGCGCAATCACGAGCGCTTCTTCTTCATGATTTTTTGCATTAAGCATTTTGTGGCGCACTCCTTCGACATCAAGCATTTTTGACAGACGCTCGTTTTTTGCAATGGAGACCGTACCGACCAAAACCGGCTGGCCGTTTTTGTTCCGTTCTTTAATTTCGCGGATAACTGCTTTTAATTTCCCGGCTTCGGATTGGAAAATAAAATCCGGACTGTCTTTCCGTATCATCGGCCGATGAGTCGGGATTGAAATAACATCGAGTGAATAGACCTTATGGAACTCTTCGGCGGATGTTTGCGCGGTACCGGTCATTCCGGAAAGTTTTCCGTACATGCGAAAATAATTCTGGAATGTGATAGTCGCAAGGGTTCGGGATTCATGCTGAACGTGTACGCCCTCTTTTGCCTCGATCGCCTGATGAAGGCCTTCAGACCAGCGTCTCCCGGGCATCAAGCGGCCGGTAAACTCATCAACAATAATTACTTCTCCGTCTCGGACAACGTAGTCCTTATCCCGCTCGAAAAGGGCTTGGGCCCGAAGCGCTTGCTCCAAATGCCTCACAAAGCGCATTCCCCGCTCTTCATATATATTCCCAATTCCCAAAAGCTTTTCCACTTTATCAATGCCCGCTTCGGTGATTGTGACCGCCTTCAGCTTTCGGTCAACATTATAATCCGTGTCTTCCTTTAACTGCGGCGTGAGCCGCGAGAATGTCTGATAGAGATCGGCTGATTCCTCATCAGGGGCAGAAATAATAAGCGGAGTGCGCGCTTCATCGATCAAAATAGAGTCGACTTCGTCTACAATCGCAAAAAAGTGTTCCCGCTGGCGGAGTTTTGACGCATCATATTCAAGATTATCGCGAAGGTAATCAAATCCAAATTCATTATTCGTCCCATACGTAATATCCGCTTCATACGCTTCGTGCCTGGACACAGGACGAAAATGGCTTAACCGGTCATCCCCATGTGGGTGCGGATCTATATAAGAAGGGTCATAGATTCCAGATAGATCGTGCGCAATAACAGCGGTTGTTATCCCAAGCAGATGATAGACCCCTCCCATCCAGCCGGCGCCAATGCGGGAAAGATAGTCGTTCGGGGTCACAAGATGCGCGCCTTTCCCGACAAGCGAATTCACATACAAGGGAAGTGTTGCAACAAGCGTCTTCCCTTCACCAGTTCGCATTTCGGCAATCTTTCCTTGGTGAAGCACCATGCCGCCTACGAGCTGAACATCAAAATGCCTCTGCCGAAGCGCGCGGCGAGCCGCTTCGCGGACCGCAGCGAACGCTTCAGAAAGAATATCATCAAGGGTTTCTCCGCCCGAAAGCCGCCTACGGAATTCCGCGGTCTTCTCTTTCAGCAATTCATCGGAAAGCTTTTGAAATCCCGGCTCAAGGGAATTTATCTTTTCTACGATCGGCTGGAGCGAATCAATATAGCGCTTATTCGCGTCGCCGAAGATTTTTCCTAAAATTGACATCGCAAACAGTATACGCCTAATTCGGAAAAAATGAAGCTCCGCGGGTTTGCACCCGCGGTATCTTTTATTATAGATACAGCGGAGCGAAATCCTTCCGAAGCATACCCTCCTTCGCTCCTTCGGAGCTACGGAAGGGTCCTCCTCGCCTTCATCCGCGGGCTCGCGCCCACGGTTTTCGGCGAAGGAGGATAAAACCAGCCCCGAAGGGCTGATCAGATCGATGTCATTTATGTGGAAGCATTTGCCGCCCAAGAAACATTCCGCGTTGCATCTCAACGACAGAGGTGCGTTCAGCGCCGAACGCCTCAGCGAGATATGAGGCAGCGGCATCGGGATTCGTCGTCTCACCGCACGTAAAGATGTCCACCGCGGCATACCGATACTCGGGCCATGTATGAATCGTAAGATGAGACTCCGCGATAACGATGACGCCCGAAATGCCAAACGGATTGAATTCGTGAAAGATCACGTCAATGATCGTCGCCTGCGCGCGCTTGGCGGCTTTGATCATGGCGGCTTTCACGAACTCGAGATTCCCGATGACCGCATCGTCGCAGTCAAAGAGCTCGAGAAGAAGATGCCGGCCAAGTGCGTGCATACTCTCACCCCCCACACTTTCATTAGAAGACCTGCTTTAACAATAGAAAAACATCAATGGATATACAAGGAGTTTATCCACAAAATTTGAAATTTTTTTACCCCGTTAGAAGCAAGACGCCGAAGGCGTATGTCGATGCGCGAGCGTATCGGACTTCTAACGGGGTTTACGACTTCTGACGAAGCGATTGCTTCGCTTTCCGGCCGCGGCTCCGTTCAAGCGACGTTATTTTTTCCTTGAGAGACTTTATCCGCCCTTCGAGCTCGTCCTTCAAAGCGTCAATCGCCGCATGGATATCCTCGTCTTCCGCCTCAACACGGATAAGACGCTTGCCAAGAGACATATTCGCCTCGGCATAAAACACCATGCCTTTTCTATGGTGTATGGTGGTGCGCGCAACTTCGATATCAAGAATAGGAAGCTCGCCCCCCGCAGTCCGCGAGATGAGTTTTTTCACGGGAACCACGAGTTTTGCGTCAATATAGGCGCGAAGCGACGGCGTAATCGATAAATTTTTCTGCTTCAGGGTAACCCGCATGATTTCATCGTTACAAAAAAATCGCCTTCGGTCAACTATAGTTTCAAAAAATACGTGCTAAAAAAGTTATCCACAATTGACATTCCCTCCGCCGAATCGAAAGATAGAAGAGAAGAAGAAATTCCTGAAAGAAATGGGACGCAGAGGTGTAGTCGGCCGCTGCAGATAATTTTGTACACTCACATGGCACGACGACGTCGAGCAGCGAAGAAAGCTTCGAAAAAGAGAAGATAATTTTTTCTTCGCCACAAAACTAAAATCCTCCCCTGACGGTACCGTCAGGGGAGGATTTTAGTTTTCACCCCGTCACTACAATTTCGACTGCCGCAACTGGTTCCTTCGGGTATCGGCGAACACATCGTTTTAGAATCAATTGTGTTCCCGCCAAATTTGTCAGAGCAACGGAAGAACCAGTCGAAATTCAGTGCGGGGTTTCCTCGAAGCCAACATATTGAATCTCTTCTCGAAGCTCGATCCCATAACGCTCTCGTACGAGGCGCTTTGCCTCACGGATAAGCGCCCGCACATCTTCCGAGGACACCCCTCCTTCATTTACGAAGAAATTCGCATGCTTTGGAGAAATTATTGCTTTTCCGAATCTCATGCCTTTCAATCCTGCGTTATCAATAAGGAAGGAGGCGGGGATATTCGGATGTCCGATAATTGCTTCAAATTCGGGGAAATGCCTAACAAGTTCATCCGGAGAATAGCCAGCATCGCTCCATGCTACATTCTTGAATATGCACCCGCATGATTTCGTTCCAATGTCTTGTTTTTCATTCCGCTCGCGGGTAATCGAGAGAATTTTTTTCTGGATTTCCTTTGGATCTCCTTTTGCAAGAGCAAGTGATACGGAAAGAATAATCCATTCTCGATGCGACTTAAATATTGAATTTCGATATCCAAATTCGCATGCATCGCGGGGAATCGTCCGAATAGGAACTGATTCATCCGCCGTATCGAGTATCAAAATGCTTGAAACAACATCTTTCATCTCGCCGCCAAAACATCCGGCATTTCCGCGGACAGCGCCGCCAACGGTTCCCGGAATCCCAATCCCCCATTCAAATCCCGTAAGCGACCCATTCGCGGATGCGGCGACCGCCTGCGCCATGGAAACGCCGGCATCTGCTGTAAGGATTGTTCCTTCCGCAGACATATTCCTATTCACTATATGAATCACAATCCCCGGAAATCCTTCATCAGAAACAAGAATATTGGATCCGGCCCCCAAAACAAAAAACGGCACGCCTTTGCTGCGTCCGAACTTCACGAGATCGCGGATTCCCTCTGGAGTATCTGCATCGGCAAAATATCGCGCGGGACCTCCAATCCCGTACACCGTATACGGCGCAAGGGAAACATAATCACGAATAGTGTTCATAGACGGCCAGGAATTTCTAGTCCCTTCTTCTTTCCCTTAAGGGACCATGAAGGGTTGACTCCAAAATTTGTCCTTACTTGCCCTCCCACTTTTTATTCCAGAAAGGCCACAGAGGGTTGACTCCAAAATTTGTCCTTATGTAAGTGCCTGCTCTGTGACCTGTCAAGAAAAAAGTGGGAGGGTGAATAAGTGCCTGCCCCGTATATCAACTTCGACTATTTCTTTGCTGCCATGAATCACTTGATGGAATACATCAAGTTGTAAGATTTAATCGCGTTGTTCACAGTTCCTGCGGGTAGAAGTAGTTGGTT
>CAYHJX010000017.1:0-15093 GCA_964357005.1 uncultured Candidatus Saccharibacteria bacterium
GTGGTGCCCGGAATGTAGGATGATACGGAGATTCGCGTGGCGCAATGAAAGGAATCTTTATCGAATAAAGGAAAGTATCGCGGGGCAAGAAATTTTTTCAGAAATTCCTCAAGAGGCGGGTCTTACGGTTTACGACCATGATTACTGGTGGTCGGACAGCTGGGACCCGATGGTGTATGGACGCGACTATGATTTTTCCCGGCCGTTTTTTGAACAATTTCGAGAACTGATGCATGCGGTACCTTGGCCGTCGAGATCCATACTGAACTTGGTTAATTCCGATTATTCTAATAAAGCAACAGGCCTCAAAAATTGCTATCTCTGTTTTAATCTTAACTATGCGGAAAATTCCGCATATCTTTTCGGCGCGCAGCATACAAAAGATTCTTTTGATGTCACCCGAAGTGAACGGGCAGAACTTTGTTACGAATGTAGTGAAATTGAGGACGGATATAAGACCTTTTTCTCTTTGTACTGCGATAAAGTACATGAAGTTTGGTTTTCACGGGATTGCACTGGGTGTTCATATTGTTTCGGATGCGTAAACCTGCGGAACAAACAATATCACATTTTTAACAAACCATATAGCAAGGAAGATTATTTTGCAGAATTGAAGAAACTAAATTTTGGTTCATATCGGGGATTTAGGGAAGTCGAGCAGAAAGTAAAAGAGTTCTGGTCTTCGCATCCCTATAAATTCTATCACGGGGTTCACAATGTGAATGTTTCGGGAGAATGCATTCATAACGCAAAAAACGTTTTTCTGAGCTATTTTGTTCAGGACATCGAAGATTCAAAATACTGTCAAGACGGGGGGTTCGGTATCAAGGATTCGTATGATTATACGGTGTGGGGGGTGAATGTAGAGTTGATGTATGAAGCATTGGAGTCGGGAGAGAATTGCAGAAACATAAAATTTAGCCTCTCGTGTTGGCCAGCTGTTAACGATATTGAATATTCCGTTCACTGCGGTTCGTCTTCGAATTTATTTGGTTGTGTGGGTCTTAGGAAAAAATCTTATTGCATATTCAATAAACAATACACCATGGAAAGGTATTTTGAATTGCGTGAGAAAATAATTCGGCATATGAGCGAAATGCCGTATCATGATTCTTGGGGGAGAATATATACATACGGAGAATTTTTTCCAATTGAATTTTCGCCTTTCGGGTATAACGAAACAATTACGAACGACCATTTCCCACTTGCAAAAGAGGAGGCCGGTAAGCTCGGTTTTCTATGGCGAGAAATAAAAGCGAAAGAGTACACAATCACGAAAACATCGCAGGATTTGCCAGATCACATAGACGATGTTTCTGACTCGATTGTAAATGAAATTATAGAGTGCGGTTTATGTAAAAAACCTTATCGCATCATAGTGAGCGAGCTGAATTTCTTGAGACAAAGCGGCATTCCGTTACCCCGATTATGTTGGGAGTGCCGATTTTTACGAAGATTGCGCCTAGGTAATCCGCCAAAGTTCTATCACCGAAAGTGTCAATGTTTCGGTTTTTCGTCCGAAAACGGTGTCTATGCGAACCAAACCTCTCATTTCCATAGTGAGGATCACTGCCCCAATGAATTCATTACGGCATTTCCGCCTCACGATCAGTCAATTGTCTACTGCGAACAGTGCTATAACGCTGAAGTAGTATAAAATTATGCTGAAAGTTGTTGCTCTCTGTCTTCATAAAAGATGTTTACGTTTTTACCACTTACTCGCGATCGTGGATAAGTGGTAAAATATAGGTACTCAGGATATTAAGGGTGGTATTGTATTGAGAAATAAAGAAAGGGCATGAAAGGACCAGGGATATTTCAGAAAAAAATTCTTCTTCTTTTGATAGGCGGTTTAACTATTGGTCTATCCGGTTCTCCCCAGCGCGCATATCGAATTGTCCGTTATGTTGGCCACGAGTGGGAGAAACTGAATAAATATAGGATGAAGCGCGCAATACAATCGTTATATGAGTCCCGTCTTGTCAGTGAGAAACATGAACGCGATGGTTCTGTAACCCTTATTCTTACCAAAGAGGGAAGGCAGCGCGTATTACAATATAAATTTGATGATTTCTCGATTAAAAAACCGCAACGCTGGGATCATAAATGGCGTATTATTGCATTTGACGTACCGGAGGAAATAAAACAGCTCCGCGATACACTTCGGTTTCGATTTCGACAGCTGGGGTTTCTTGAACTGCAAAAAAGTATTTTTGTTTTTCCGTATCCGTGTGAGAATGAAATTGATTTTATTGTTGAGTTTTATGATGCGCGAAAGTTCGTACGGATTATTTGTGCCGAATCGATTGACAATGAATTTCATCTAAAGAAAATGTTTTCTCTTGTATGATTTTACCACTTAACCGCGATCGCGGTTAAGTGGTAAAAGATGCAACGAATGCATCACTTATGCATGACCAGCACATTAGTGATGTATTAATAGTGCGGGATTTGATATACTTTTGATATACGAATCATATGGCAAAGGAAGGCAGAATTCATTTAGCAAAATACGCGCCGCCGCCGCCCGAGCTTCCGATCTACCAGCATATTGATCCGCGGGATGTTTCTTTTATTGGCCGGACGAATTACGAGGCGCCGCTTGAATCGAAAAAATACATTTTTGGCATTAAGCGTAAGGACAGGAGGCGGCATGTCTATATGCTCGGGAAATCCGGAGTGGGGAAATCAAAACTTCTTGAGCTTTTGGTCAGGCAAGACATTGCCTATGGCCACGGCCTTTGTTTTATTGATCCTCACGGAGACGTCATCGAAGCGATTCTTGATTTTATCCCCGAAGAGCGCATAGAGGACGTGGTTCTCATTGACCCCGCGGACGCCGAATGGCCGGTCTCATTCAATCCGCTCCAAAAAGTCCCGCCGGAGTTGAAGCATCAGATGGCTCAAGGTCTTATCGAAGTCATGGAAAAGCAATTCGGCGCAAACTGGACGCCCAGATTAGAGCATGTATTCCGGTTTACCACCCTTGCTCTTCTTGATTATCCCGAAGCGACAATGCGGGGAATGATTAGTATGCTTACTGATCGGCCGTACCGCCAAAAAGTAATTGAATATATTCAAGACGACATGGTAAAGCGGTTTTTCGCGGTTGAGTTTGCTGATTGGTCAGAAAAATTCGATACGGACGCAATCATCCCTCTGGTGAATAAACTCGGACAGTTTCTTTCAATGCCGATGCTCCGGAACATCTTCGCGCAAAAGGAGAATAAAATTGATTTTGAGGATATTATGAATTCAAAAAAGATACTTCTTATCAATCTTGCAAAAGGGAAAATCGGCGAGGAAAATTCAAGTTTTTTCGGTTCCATGTTCGTCACAAAAATCAAGCAGGCGGGGATGAAGCGCGCGGAGCTCGCGGAGAACAAGCGAACTGATTTTTACCTCTACGTTGATGAGTTCCATAATATTGTGACAGCGTCTTTCATGAATCTTTTTTCTGAAGCGAGAAAATACAGCCTGAATCTCACGGTTGCGCACCAATATACCGGCCAATTGATGCCTGCGGTTCTTGATACTGTTCTTGGAAACGTCGCGACGATTATCGTGTTTCGCGTAGGGGGGGATGATGCCGCAAAAATGGAGGCCGAAATGACGCCGATATTTAAAGCAAAAGATATGATAAATCTCGGCACGCAGGAGTTCTACATTAAAGAAACAATTGACGGGGAAACGTATGATCCGTTTTCCGCAGAGACCCTCAAAGTGCTTCCGCCAACGCATCCGTCGAATCGAGACCGCATCAGAGAAACATCTCGGAGAAGATACTCTATGCATGCCGATGAGGTGAAACGGGTGATTAAAGAAGAAGAGGAGGCGGTGTTGTTCGGTTCGCGGCCTGGGGGAAACGCGAGCTTGCAATCCGCTTCTCGCGATGATATGAATGAACCCCCGCCAGAGCCCCTTATCTGACGTGTATCGTGTAGCGTGTATCGTGTAGCGCATAGCGAGTACCCGAAAATGGAGGATAAATTTCATACTGAGTTACATAGACTTGTCAATGAATTCATCCATAAGGTGGGTGTATGATTATACTCAAGATTTCCCGCGAGAAGAAATGTTTGGATTAACATCACAGCTAAGAAGGGCCGCCTTATCTATCATGCTGAATTACGTCGAGGGATACGCTCGTCAAAGAAAAGCAGTTCTCAAGAATTTTCTCGAGATTTCATATGGGTCACTTAAAGAGAGTGAATATTTAATCCAATTCAGTTTGGACAGAAGATATTTAGCGGGCGAAAAGGCAGCCGAATTACTTAAGTTGAGTGATCGTATCGGCGCAATGTTTTGGGGAATTTCATCAAAGCTATAGAATTCTTGCGTTACATGATGTACGTTACATGCTACACGATCCATGCCTTCGAAAACCCCGCAATTTGATAAGGCACTTGACGAATACTTTAATTCATTGCGTCTCGATAAGAACGGCGGTCTCAAAAAGGTCTGTCGTTTTTCGTCAAAAGAATTTTACGTAAGGCCCGAGGACATCGAATTTTACAAAAAAATCCGCGTACCCCCTCCCACGCTTGAGCCGGAAGAACGAAGACGCCTTCGATGTGCATCGTCAAACAGCTATACACTCTTTAAGAACGTTTCAGCTTACTCAAAGAAAAGTGTCATCTCCATTTATCCTCCGACAAGCCCTTTCAAAGTATACGAACCCCGCATATGGTATTCGGAAAAATGGAATCCATTTGAATACGGACGGCCGTATGACCCTCAAAAACCGTTCTTCGACCAATGGAATGATCTTCAGCTCGCAGTTCCTCACCCCGCTCTTATTTCAGACCCCACAAACGTGAATTCCGATTATACGAATGTATCGAAAAATCTTAAAAACTGTTATTTCACGTTTGATCAAAACGGAGGTGAAGACCTCTACTATCACCAGTGTTGTTCTGAAACAAAAAATTGCATTGAATGCTGGGCGGTTGATCATTCCGATACCTGCTATGAATCAAAAATCGGGGATCATCTCTTCAAGTGTTTTTGGTGCGAGGAATGCAAGCAAACAACCGAGTCCTATTTTTTGTGGGATTGCAAAAATTGCGACTACTGCTTCATGTCTTCAAACCTGCGGAACAAAAAGTATTATTTCAGAAATCAGTATATAGGGAAGGAAGAATATGAAAAACGGCTCAAGGAAATCAATTTCGGTTCGTGGGTTACGGTGGAAAAACTCAAAAAAGAATTTATTGAGTTAAAAAATTCCGCCCCCCGAAAACCAAGCAACAACCTAAATACCATAAATAGTTTCGGCGACTTTATCCGGGATTCACGGAATATCTATTTCGGCCTCTGGGTGTATGACTCGGAAAATCTTTCATATTGCGAAGGTATTGAGGACTCATCGGATTCGTATGATGTCCTCGGAGGAACGGGAAACGAGCTTTGTTACTTTTTGGCAAACGTATGGGCAGAAGACAATTACGGATGCAAGTTCTCGATTCATATTGATTATTCGGAAGATGTCGAATATTCGGAATACTGCCGGAATTGCTCGAATTGTTTCGGATGTATAGGACTTGATAATAAATCGTATTGTATTTTTAACGTTCAGTATACGCCGAAAGAATACTGGGTAAAGCTTGATGAGATAAAGACGAAAATGCTCGAAGCCGGGGAACACGGAGAGTTTGTCCCGCCGCGGGCTCCCCCGTTTCCGTATCTCACGACGCAAGTCGCATATTACTACGGGTTTGATGACGCGGATGCAAAAAAGTACGGATACGATATGTCTCCGGTGGAGGAGCCCTCTGAAAAAATTGAGGGCGATATTATGGATTCAAAAGATTTTCCAGACGATATTAAAGACGTGAAGGACGACATAGTGAAAAAAATCATATATGACTCAAAGAATAAAAAGTATTTCCGATTCGTCAAGCAAGAAATCCAGTTTTACAAAAAATACGGCGTTCCTTTGCCTCGGGAACACCCTGCGATCCGGATGAAGAAGTGGCGAAAGGAATTTGGTCTTCTTGTCCGTTACTACAAGCGAAAGTGCGCGAAATGCGGCAAGGTTGTTGAAACAACCTATGCGCCCGACCGCCCGGAAAAAAATATTTGGTGCGAGAGTTGTTACTTAAAGGAAATTGGATAGATGCCCTCAAAAACTCCACAATTTGATAAGGCACTTGACGAAATCCTAGGCGCTTTGGTTCCGCATAGGAGGTTATGCGTGATCTGCGGGGATGAGTTTGAAATTTTCCAAGAAGATATTGAGATGTATGGTTTGATTCGAGTTCCTCCTCCGAGAGAGTGTCCAACTTGTAGGATGAGAAAACGAATGGCAATGATGGGGAATATTTTTCAGTTCTATAAGAGGGAATGTGGTAAACACCCGGGGGAGCGCGTGATTTCACAGACTGATGAAAGGAGTCCGTATAAAATCTACGACAATAAATATTGGTGGGATGTAAATGAATGGGACGCAATCTCATTTGGAAGACCCCATGATTCTTTGCGGCCTTTTGGGGATCAATTGATATTGCTTCTTCAAGACGTGCCTCATATGGCACTCGCGAGGTTTAACAAGAATATTGTAAACAGCGATTATACTGTTGATAGTTTTAGTATCAAGAATTCATATTTAGCATCTACTGTCGCCCTTGCTGAGAATATTTCTTATGGCGTCTGGGTTATTTCCTCAAAAGACTCATTGGACCTTCTGCGAGCTGATCATCTGGAGCGCTGTTATGATGCGATTGATTGCGAACGATGTTTTAACTCGCAGCATATACGAAGTTCCAGTAATTGTTCTGACTCATATTTTCTTTTTGAATGTCACAATTGTCAGTATTGTTTTGGCTGCACTAACTTAACGAACAAAAAATATTGTTTTTTTAACGAGCAGCTAACACATGAGGAATATAGAAAGAAGATTTCTGCGATTGGGTTGGGAAGCCGCAGGGTTCGGGAAGCGTATGCGAAAAAATTTGATGATTTTATTCGCTCGCACGGTAAGTTTCGCTCAATACACACGAAGAATTCTCCAGGATCCGTGGGTGATAATCTGAGGGATTGCAGAAATTGTTATTGGGCATTTAGCGCACTTAGTGTTAAGTTCATCCTTACTTTCTACAAAAATGAGAATGTTCGCTATAGCCAGGATGTCGCTGGTGCAAAAGATGTAACAGATGTCACCATTTTTGGCCCGGGAGAGCTTTGCCATAACGTCATTGAGGGTTTTTCTGCACAAAAAGTTATTGCTTCATATTTTATCGGCGACAGTATTGAGACCGAATATTCTTTTGAATGTTTCGATTGCAAGTATTGTTTCGGCTGCTCTGGGTTAAAAAAGAAACAGTACTGTATTTTAAATAAGCAATATACTCCTGAGGAATATTGGCGCGTCGTGGACGAGATAAAAACGGCGATGCTTCGTGACGGCATTTATGGCGAATTTCTTCCTCTCCCACATTCTCTTTTTTATTACAATGACAGTTATGCCCAGGCGATGTTGCCTCTCGATGAACAGTCAGCGCGTAAACTTGATGCGCGCTGGCGCAGTTACGAGCCAAGCGCAGAGGTAGCGGGAATAAAAACGATATCTGCCGATGCACTTCCGGATAACATTTCGGATGTCTCCGATGACATTCTCGCTATTGCCGTTATTTGTGAGAAAACCAACAGACCTTTTCGAATTACTAAACAAGAACTTGAATTTTATCGCAAACATGATATTCCCATTCCCACAAAGCATCCTCAAGTGAGGCTTTTGGAGCGATTCAAGAAGAAAAACCCATACCACCTTTGGGTTACAACATGTGTTAATTGTGGAAAGGAAATATATACGAGTTATGGTCCCGACCGGCCGGAAAAAAATATTTGGTGTGAAGCATGTTACCTAAAAGAAATTGGATAAGAGAGATGACAACATTCCAACATTCTTGAGAATGTTGGAATGTTGGCTTGAATATGAGCGGAGGACGAAAGAAAAAAAGAGTTATGGTATTCGGAGTATTTGATTTTTTGCACCCCGGGCATATTTCGTTTTTGAGGCAGGCGCGAACGCGCGGGACGGAACTTATTGTTATTGTCGCGCGGGATCGCGCTACAAAGGCGTTAAAAAGAAGAACGCCACATCACAACGAGCGGCGGCGCATTGCCGCACTTCGCCGACTTTCATTTGTGTCAAAAGTGACTCTGGGCGACAAAACGGAGGGATCGTACACAATACTCAAAAAATGGAAACCGGATGTGATTTGCGTTGGATATGATCAGGGCAAGCTCAAAAAAGACCTCACGTCTAAAATGAGAATGAGATCTATTTCAAAGATTCCGATTGTAAAAATGCGCCCGTTCGCGCCCCATAAGTTTCGGTCTTCACTGCTTCGACGAATGAAAAAGAGAAGGGTATCCAATATGTGAAAACTTGACCATTTTTTTCTTTCAATGTACTCTGGTTTTAGTTCTCGCTGGAGGGTGACAATGAAAGAATACCGAGCAGGTTTCATTTCGGCAGGATGTTTTCTTCTTGTCTGTGTTTTGTTCGGATATCTTGGGTGGCGTGAGTATACCCGGATCAGCCGGGGTCCATTGCCTGATCCGATTCGTCTGGAGCGCGGCGTATTCCGCGCGGCAGATGTTATTCTTGAAGGGGAAATTTCTGATCAGGCAATCGTACGCCTTGGATCGTACAGCGAATTTGAGGCCTTCGCAAAGAAGTATGGCGAACATCCGATTGTCGTTGCTCGTGTGACCAAGCGAGATCGAAGTGCCGTCATAGTTCAGTACCTTCTCCCAGACAAGAGGTACTACTTCAGTGAAGAAATAGAGCGGCCATGGGGATGGTCATATGGGTTCGACAGATTGACTTTTGATGGTAGCAATATCGTACTTCATTCTCACCGTAGTGCGAAGGTCGAAATCTATCTTATAGCGGCTCTTGTATTCTTTGTACTTTCTTTGTGCGTTTTCCCCTGGAGAGTATTTCTTTTGCTCCGTCCAGCGACCACGTAAGCAGCGCATCCCGCGATGCGCTTTTATTTTTGACAAAAATGCGAACCAGTCGTATTTTATAGGAAAGCTCTTTTCGGAGGTCATATGCAAGAAGGATATATGTTCGTATGGTCTTCCGAGGCGTTCAAAAAAAGATCCGGTGAATGGGTTCCCGACGCATTCGAGAAAATTTTCTCCTATATGGAAGATGCGACCATCAACGATCCGACGAGTGTGCGACCAAGTGAACTCTACGATCCCATGCTTGAATACGAGTCCCTCGTGAAGGTAGCACTTCTCTATCTTGAAGATTATCCGAATGTCGAACGTGTGCGAGCGCTTTGCCGACACGCTGTCGGCGCCGTCTTTCGTCTGTTTGACGGCATCGGGGACGAGTCGGTTGTCCGGATCGCGGTGCGGATCCTGTTTCTTATTGGAGAGAAGCACAGAGGGACGCTTCTCGATTTCATATCCGTAAGCGATCCGTGCGCGGTTCATCCCGCAAATGCAGTCATTATCATTCTCGGAGGAATTGATAAAGGCAAACAAAAATGCACGCATTGCGAGCTTGTAATCGAACAGTAATCCTGCTGGGACACGCGTCCCGGCTTTTTTTCTGACAGCAAAAGTGGTATTATATATGATAATGGCAGATAAAAATTCGGATATCATCTATATTGGCAAATGCAATTTTCGCGGAAACGAGCGGATTTTTGGCATTAAGTCAAAAGACCGCAGACAGCACATGTACGTCATTGGAAAGACCGGCGTCGGGAAAACGGTTTTATTGAGAAATATGGCTTTGCAGGATGTTCGCGCGGGCCGCGGCATGTGCATCGTTGATCCGCACGGCGAATTTACCGAGGAAGTCCTCACCCAAATTCCCCCCGAGCGGATAAATGATGTCATATATTTTAACCCGGTTGATTCGGAATATCCGATGGGCTTTAACGTCCTTGAGACCTCTGATCAAAAGTACAAGCATTTGATTGTTTCCGACCTCATGGGCATTTTCACGAAGATCTGGGCGAACGTCTGGTCAGCGCGTATGGAATACATCCTCCAGAACTGCGTAAACGCGCTTTTGGATACGCCTGGGACCACGCTTCTCGGCATCCCGCGGATTTTGGTTGATAAGGATTATCGGGAGAAGATTGTTGCGAACGTGAAAGACCCGGTTGTCAGATCGTTCTGGGTTCACGAATTCGAAACGTGGCGCGATCAATTTCGGAACGAGGCAATCGTGCCGATCCAAAATAAAGTCGGGCAGTTTCTAAATACGAGTTTTATCCGAAACATCGTCGGCCAGTCGAAATCGACATTGAATATTCCGCAGTTTATGAACGAGGGAAAAATCCTTCTTGTGAATGTCTCGAAGGGCCGCATCGGAGAGGATAATTCGGCGCTTTTGGGCGCCATGATTATTACGAAAATTCAGCTCGCCGCAATGGAGCGCGTCAGGATACCCGAGGAGGATCGGCGCGACTTCTATCTCTATGTAGACGAGTTTCAGAATTTTGCGACTGATTCTTTTGCGTCAATTCTTTCAGAAGCGCGAAAGTATCGACTGAATTTAATACTCGCGCATCAATACGTAGGCCAGCTTGTAACGGATGTTTCGACGAAAGTCCGCGATGCGGTGTTTGGAAATGTGGGGACCATGATCAGTTTTCGGGTTGGCGCAACAGACGCCGAATTTCTTGAGCAAGAATTTACTCCGGAATTCATGCAGGAAGATCTGATAAACCTTCCGAATCATCATGTCTATTTGAAACTTATGGTACACGGCGTAACATCGCGTCCGTTTTCCGCGGTAACGCTTCCGCCGCTTGAGTTTGAGCGGGCCCACGACGCAAAGGAGAAGGTGATTCGCGTTTCGCGCGAGCGCTATGCGAGGCCCCGCGCTGAAGTCGAAGAAAAAATTCTTCGGTGGAGCGGAGCTTTGTCTGATGATGGTGATGGTCCAAGTAGCGTAACTGATGGGAAACTTCATGAAAGTATTTGCTGGAATTGCGGAAAGACCGCGACTGTGCCGTTTAAGCCGGATGGAAAGCGGCCGGTATATTGTTTAAGTTGTTTGAGGCAAATTGAGGAGGGAAAGCTTATTCCCTTGCCGGAACGCATGCCGAAAGTGGGAAGAGCGCGGTTTGAGGATTCTCTCGGAGCAATCGGGATTGAATTTCCCGGAGGCCGGAGCGGGGCTGGAGTGCCAGTAGCGCCGCGCGAAAGACGGGAAGGCGGGGATCGGGGCGACCGAAGGCCCCAACAAAGAGATGATCGAGGCCAAGGGCGCATGCCGCAGCGGGTAATGACGAGGCCGGTTGTTCGAGGAGGCGGCGAAAAGTCGGTCTCACTTTCTGAATTGCGGTCCGGGGGAATTCAAGAAAAACGGCCCCATATTCCGCAAAGAAGCCGTGAGCGGCGGCCTGCAGATACATCGGAGCTTCGGAAAGCCCTTGCAGATCTTTTGACTCCAGAGTCCCAAAATGATTCATCAGCACAAACTCCGCCGCCCGCTCCGCCGCCGCAAAACAACCAGAAGGAAGCAAAAAAAATGCAGCCCGGAGAAGCAGTGAAGTTATAGCTCGGTGTGATATACTTTGAGACCCGCTCACTTCACTCCTGCGGTGAAGTTCGCTAAAAAGTCGGAACGATTTTTCCCCGACGGGACGTCGGGGAAACCGAGCAAATCGTTCCTCCTATTGTCTCAAAACATATCACACCTCGCTATTGAGGTAGGACAATAAAAAGGTCGAAATATAGAATTATGGAGGTTCAACCTCGATAATCTCGAACCTCGATAACCTTATTTTAAAAATCAGAAGCTCAAATGGAACTCGAAGAATTTATTCGGAAAACCCTTATTGATATTAGAAATGGTCTTCGTGGAGCAAACGAAGAAATAGCTAAATTAGATGGAGGAAAATTGGGAAGAGATCAGACAGCATTTTTTCAACTCGAATCTCACGGAGGTCAGGGAGGAAAAAGTTATATCAATTTTGATATTGCTGTTACTGTTAGTAAAGAAAAACAGAAAACTGGGCGAGGTAGCATAAATGTTCTCGCTGTTAGTGTTGGTGGTAAAGCAAGTGATGTTGGGAAAGAAGAATATATAAGTAGAATAAGGTTTGCGTTAATATCTGGTAAAGATACGGGATAAGATGATTCTATGAACAGTCTAATTATCATATTTTCGATAGTTATAGTAAGAGCACATAGAAATAGATAATTTAGTATCACACTATGGAACAACAAAAGAATCAAGATATTCGTCCTTGGTATGTTCGTTATCATATTGTTCCTGATCCTCAACAAAAAAGATCACCAGTAATGCAATTAGCTCATGGATACAAACGATTTGAATTATTATATCTTTTAGCAATTACACTTATTGTTGGTTTCATCAGTCTTCTAACAGCATTCAGTGATAGGTCTTTATGGAGTATTGTTGCTGTACCAATTTGTTTTGGAATTAGTTTTTATTTGTATCGTCTTTTAAGGCGTGAGCGTAAGTTAGATGAGACTAAGTAAAAGCTAGAGATATGTATTTGAGACAATGCGAGGGGAAATTTACTTGAATCTTGAGCGAGAAAAATCATCCTTTATTTCATCTTCTTTCCCCTTTCTACAATTTTGTACGGTCGAGGTGATTCGTTCTGAAAACCGTTTATCGAGGTTCAACCTTGATAATTACGTCAGTTGCAATCTTAACAAGCCCCGCGTAAGCGGGGCGATCGAACGATTCGAACATTCCAACAAGGCCGCAGGCCGATCGAACAACTTACGCCTTCTCTATTCGTTCAGTGTATTCCCCGGTCTCGGTATTGATACGAATGACGTCATCCTGATTTATGAAAAGCGGAACCTGAATAATGGCGCCGGTTTCAAGTGTCACCGCTTTGGTGCCCGCTTGTGAACGATCCCCTTGGATTCCGGGAGGAGCTTCGGTCACTTTGAAGTCAATTTTAATCGGGAGGATTACGTTGATCGGCTCGTCATCGAGAAAAAGCACCGTGAGCTCGATATTGGGTTTGAGCCATTGTGCGTTATCTCCGAGTACGTCTTTTGAAAGAGGAAACCTCTTTTTTGCGTCTTTCGGGTCTCGGAATATGTATTCACCTCGGTGTTCATAAATGAATTTTGTTTGACGTTTCTCGATATCTGCTTCTTTAAATTTATCTGCGGGCTTAAAATTTTTGGATAGCACCTGCCCGGTTTTTACGTTTCTGATTTTTGTCTGAATCGAAGAGCCGCCTCGTCCAATGTGTTGGTGTGTGACTTCAAGGATTTGAAAAGGGACGCCGTCGATCAAGACGAGCGAGCCCGATGTGAGATCGTTTATGCTTAACATGCTGTTAAATTCGTTAAAAACGTTCAAATCGTTAAAGTCGTTCACAATGTTGACGATTCGAACGATTCTAACGAACGGAGCGATAAAACGTTTAACATCCCACTGGGGATAACCCTTCGTACCCAACTGATTCTAAAGCTTTATAATATGTTTATCAAGCCCCAACACTAATTTTTGACTTGTATATACGCAGAAATATTAAGGGCTGATATATTGTTCTGAATGGGGGATCTTTTTTGCATCAACAAGGATGTTTTTGCAAGCTTCGCTTGCGGTCAAAAATTAGTGTCGGGGCAAGGGTAATGGTCGAGAATTCTCTTTGATAAGAGGATTTCTACCCTCAAAAATATTGTGCACAATATTTTTTGGTGTTTTTCGTTAATGACTAACGACTAATCACTAGTAACTAAAAAAATTCATATGCCTATTAGTGTGTGGGGTCAGGTCATAGCCCTCTCCCTTAATCAGGTCGCTCTTGCATTTGCGACATTCCTTCCGCTTATTATTGGGGCGGTTGTCGTCTTTATCGTAGGGTATGTCGTTGCCGTAGTCCTGGGGAAGGCGGTAGAGCAGCTTATACGCGCGACAAAGATCGATTCACTCCTTGCAAAGCTTGCGTTTGAACAGGCGCTTGAACGGGCGGGATGGCGACTCAATTCGGGCGCGTTTGTCGGAGGGCTCGTAAAATGGTTTGTTGTTGTTGCATTCCTGCTTGCATCGGTGAATATCCTGGGCGAGCGCTTTGCGCCGATTTCCGGGTTTCTCCGCGATGTTCTCGGATACCTTCCGAATGTTATTGTCGCGGCGCTTATTCTCATTATTGCGGCGATCGTTGCGCAGGCAACGGAGCGCGCTGTTCGCGGATCCGTTGAAGCGGTCGGGCATCGCGGCGCCATTGCGGGCGTAGTTATCCGCTGGTCAATTGCGGTTTTTGCGATCTCGGCGGCGCTCATTCAGCTTGGTGTTGCGCCCCAGCTTATCCAGACCGTGGTAACGGGCATCGTTGCCGCGGCGGCGATCGCATTTGGCCTTGCCTTTGGCCTTGGAGGAAAGGACGCAGCAGCTTCGTACATCGAAAAGGTGCGGAGCGAATTAAGGAAATAATCATTCTTTTCTCGAAAAACCCCCTCCTGACGGTACCATTGGGAGGGCTTTTTCTTTTCCACACCCAGGTCGTTGACACGGATGCGGGATGAAGATATAATGAAGGAACTGAAAAAATGATTGAGTTTGTCCAAGTGAATACATCCGCGGCTTATACGAAATTGAAAGGAGACGGCTAAACGCCTGATTTTTCCTGATATTGATGAATGGCCGCTTATATAAGCGGTTTTTCGTTGGCATACTGCGGAGAGAGTTCGATTCTGAATGCCTGTTTCTTCTTACGGGGAGTTAGGCATTCGGGATTGATTGATAGAGCAGAACGGCATGCACGTTTACAACCAAATAGGGTTAACCCCGCACCTTTCAACGAGGGTATGATACCCCGCTGAAAGGAAAACTATTGTGTTACTGGTTCTTGTCGGAAGCGATGAAGGAATCAGAAAGGTGCGGGGTAAAAACGTCAAAAAATAACACAGAAAAACTGTATTATCTTTGTCTTACCCAGCGGTGGGTTTAAGGCAAGGAATATCCATTCGAACCCCGTTATCAAAATGGGGATACAAATGAAATTTCGGATGGTGAAAGAGAATAAAAGGGCGCATGGTGGATGCCTAGGGTTCCGAAGGCGATGAAGGACGTAGCGTGCCTGCGATAAGCGTCGGGGAGGTGGCGAGCAACCT
>CAYHJX010000018.1:0-13362 GCA_964357005.1 uncultured Candidatus Saccharibacteria bacterium
GCCAGACCTTGCGACATTATGGTGAAGATTAATGTTAATTTTGCTTCTTTTTATAATGTCTTTCATCGTACGGAAAACGGTCGCTGTTGCTTTCTCATACAATGCTTCTGCTGACCCCCGACTGATATCAAACGACGACTTCATGTAAATCGGCCCCGCATCCAATTCCTGTACCACACGGAGTGCGGAAATTTTTGTTCTATAAATCCCGCGTACAATAAGATTTTGCAAAGGGCTTCCTCCTCTTCCAAACGGCACATCAGTCATGTGAAAAACAATGCACTCGAACTCCTCATAAATTTCCGGCGGAATAAACCACGACCAGTGCGGGAAAAAGACGTAGCGCGGTTTCAATCGCCGGAGGCGCTCAATCGTCAAATCCTCTTTTTTCGAAATAAAATATTTTTTAAACCCAACCGGAGGAACCCATGTTTTAAATTCTTTTAAAACCCACGGACGCGAACCCGCAATAATGATATTTTTTCTCATCACCATATCAATATGTTCGTATCGTTTTAATCTCTTTCAAATGATTCGGATGAAGTTTCCTCAATTCTTCAAACGCCTCGTCGACCCATCGGGAATTTCCAGTGATGCTTTTCTCCCTCCGGATGTACGTAAAGAGCGGTTTTGCGATACGCATCCCGTGCCACGCTTCCCATGTGCGCAAAAGGAGATCGTATTCGGCGAATTTTAACGCTTCATCATAAAAACCGATTGCTTCAAACTTTTTTCTCCGAAACATAATTCCGATTGCTATGGTATGAAAAATATTTTCCGTAGAAACAATGATCACCGCCTCACCTTTTTTCTCAAAATAATCTGAATATACGAAATCAGTATCGGGGTTATACTCAAGGCACATAACTTCTTCTTTCAGAAGCTCCGGGCCAAGCACGTCGTCACTATCAAGAAGCACTACATACTTTCCCCGCGCCTCCCGAAGGCCGCTGTTTGCCGCAGGGACAGCGCCTTTGTTGCTTTGACGAATAAGGCGAAAACCTGCTAAGGATTTATATGCCCCAAGTCGTTCAACAGTGGCGTCTGTAGATCCGTCATCCACCACTACGATTTCAAATGAATCTCGAGGAAAATCCTGCATTAATACACTCTCAACAGCACGCTCGATCGTCCCCTCAGCGTTATACGCACGAATAATGACTGATACCTTAATTTCTTTTTGCATACGCAAGGACTTTCTTAATATCGCCGGGTGTATGAATCAGGATGAACGCCACACCAACGCTCTTTGCGCCCTCCCCGTCAGCAACGGGATCGTCTCCCGCTACCAAAACCTCATGGGGGCGCACTCGAAAATGCCGCATCGCCTTTATAAAATATTTTTTATGGGGCTTTTTGAATCGATGGCCGTTTTCTTCCGCATAGAGCACCAAATTGAATATACGCCGAAGCCCAAGACTATCTATCTTCTTTTTCTGGACCCAGGGCCATCCGTTCGTGATGAGGCACAGTTTATAATTTTGCTCTAGATGACGCAGCGTCGCGCGTACGCGTTTCGATATCTGTATATCCGGTGTATGACGTTGATATATTCGCACCATGTCCTTGATCGCGACATGTGATATGCCGAAATGATCCAACACGATGTTAAAATTTTTTCCCCTTCCAAACTTTCTAAACGAATCAAGAAGTTTCTTATAGATACGCGCACTCGGAATGCCAGTTTTTCTCTCAAGAAAAAGTGCAGATGCTTTAAAACCACTCTTCACATATTTCTTCTCGTCGTAGAGTGTATCGTCGAGATCAAAAATAATAAGTTTTATTTTGCGATTTTCCATTGTATATCTCGCGCGGGCATGAACAAATCCTCTGTATAGCGCAACATAATAAAATCCTTTTTAAATTTTCCTATGCGAGGCGCCACAACCTTGCAAAGAAGCAACTCCGCAAGATACGAAGGGGTATCCGCTCCTGCGGCAAACCCGAGACTTGCGCCACCGCCGTAGCGCGCATTCACCTCAATAAACAATTGCTTTCTGCCGTCAAAAAAACACTGAATGGTATTATGTCCGATGAGCTTGAGCTTATCGGCTATGCGTATCGCCCCGTTAATAAGCGGCTTAAGCCAAACCGTCTTTCCCACGAATGACTCTCCTGCAACCGTCGTGATTCGCTCGCGCGGAATCACAGAAATCACGCGGCCATCGAAATCCGCAAAAAGATCAATCGTATATTCTTTCATGCGGATATATTCTTGTACAATGGGCTGAGGAATCTTCCGAAGATAAAACAGAAGTTCCTTTCTGTCATTCGCTATGACAGCCCCCCTGCTCCCCATACCGTATCTTCCGCGGACAAACACCGGAAAACGAACCTTCCCGTGCAAAAAATCTTTTTGCGAGTACGTCTGTGGCACGGCAAAACCGTTTCTCTTGCAGAAGGCAGCAAACTTAATTTTATCACGGCATATCTCAACAGTCGCGATATCGGGAACCAATACGCGCGTTCCTATCCGCTCGAATTTTTCCCGATGCCTTGCAAAGAGCATCAAATCACTATCGCTTGTCGGTACGATCAATGCGACACGATGCCTTTTGCAAAGTCTCAACAAAACAGAAACAAATGTTGTGTTGGAACGTTCAGGGACGAGGTACGCATAATTTCCATATTGTAGGGCTGCTGCAAGAGGATTAATATCAACTAAAATCACACTTCCTCCGTAATGAGAAAAAGCGCGGCGGAAGGCCTTCACTAAAGATACCTTCCGCCCCACACTTGTAAGAAGTACATTCAAGCTCTGAAAAGTTCTTTTCCGCATATCCCTTTAGGCCTTTCTCCCAGAGGCGCGCTCATACCGGATAAGTTCGGATATCCCTTTTTCGAGACGCATCTTCGGCTGCCAGCCGGTCATTTTTCTAAGAGTCGATACGTCCGCATCGCTTGACTCAAAAGGCTCAGCCAAAGGAATTTTCTTTATCTTCAAAGAAGGAAATTCTTTCTTCAAAATAGAAACAACTTCCCGCACCCGCCGCGCACTACCGGTCCCGAGATTCACTATGCCCCCCGCCTCACTCTGGGCAAGACGAAGAAGCCCTTCAGCGACATCTCCTGCAAAAATATAATCAAACATATTTTCCTCGTGATACACCTCAATCGGCTCTCCGCGAAGTGCGGCACGAACCCAGCGCGAAACTACATCCCGCGACCCCCTGCCGTATACCCTAAAGATTCTAGGAGAAACGCTTCGGAAAGAATAGAGTTTCGGAAAGTTCCCAAGATACTCAAGCTCTTTCTCCGTATAAAGCTTCGCGGCGCCGCACAGGTTTCTCGGATTGATACGCATATCTTCGCGGAGAGCAACCGCAGTACGTGGAGTCCGCTGCCCTAGATACAGCGCGGGATCATAAATAAGATAGCTCGATGCAAACACGAACCGCTGAAGACTTTTACAATTTTTCGCCGCATCAATCACCGCGTGGCTTTGAACAATCTCATTTTGATAATTCAAATCCCAGAAGTCAGGATCTTCTTTTGTGCGCTCGAAGGTCGCCGCGAGATGAAACACGATATCCGGTTCAAATCCAGAAAACTCAAGCTGGTTCAAAAACGACAAATCTTTCTGAAAATATTGAATATGTGCTGGAAACTCTACTGGTCGCGGCAACAAATCAAAACAGCGAATAATCGCTCCCTCTTTTTCTAGCCGGCCAATAAGCTCCCTCCCAATTACGCCAGCGCCCCCGGCCACAATCACCTTTTTTCCTTTAAAACTGTCTTCTTGCATAACGCATTAATTCATGTTACCGAACGTACTAAGTCTACTCCATCCACACAGCACTATCGAAAGGAAATACGAATCAAAAAATTGTGTGCTTCAAAACGAAACGTCTCCCATCACCTCTATAATTTCAGTAAATAGTGATTTGTTTCATGAAGTATAAACCCTTCGCTTTTATAGAGCTCGTTCGCGGCGACACGGCCCGGATTCGTAGTCAATTCAACCACATCAATTCCTTGTTTCCGTGCCCACTCTATCAAATCGCGGAGAATCTCACGCCCAATGCCCTTACCCCGATACCGATCGTCTACAATCATGTCTTCCATGACGGCTTGCTTTCGAAGCATTGTTCTGCGAAGGAAAATCCAACCAATACCGATCAAAACCGCGCCATCGTACTTTTTACTCACATATCCATCGAGAACTGCATTATATAATTTCCATTCATCAAGCTCCGCGCTCGCGTCCAATTGCTTGATAAGTAGCTGCACCTGATCAAGATCGAATGACAAATTCGCTTTTGCCCAAGCAATGATTTCCTTGTTTGAATCGAAAGCAATGTCATCCGGCAAATCTTTTATCGGCAGCCATTTGTACTCAGAATTTTCTTCATTAAGTGATACCGCCCCTTTTGGCATTGCCAAAAAAAGATGGTTTATGATTGGATATATTTCCCCTTCTAATGTATCTGTACCTAAGAATTCTTTCACATATGTTAATTCAACATCAATCCTCAATTCCTCTTTCAGCTCTCTCAGAAGTGCGTCCCTTGGGACTTCACCCCATTCAACATACCCTCCTGGAAGATCCCATGCGCCTCGATGCGGCTCCTGATTCCGTTTCAGAATCAGCGCTCTTCCGCGCTGTACAACAAGAGCTGTAGCGGTTGAGGACGGGTTGAAAAAACCGCATTTTTTGCAAAACCATTTTTTGGAATAGACAAAGATTTTACAATCTTTTTCTTTACTATAAGACTCGTATTTGAATCCCACCTTCTCGAAACTTTTTTCCGACGCAATATTTCCCTTTTTTATTTCTGCGACCACCGTTTCGAAACCGAGTCCGAAGAGAAACGGAACGAATTTTGATATTGCGATTGCTGCATATCCCTTTCCCTGAAACTCGGGAAGAATAGAAATTGAAGGGTATGCAGAACTCCCTTCTTTCCGAAAACTAATCTGTCCGATTCGGTCAGTACCGCAATACACGATGTATACGGTATCTTTATTTTGAGAAAACCATTGGAGGTGATTTTTTCGTGCAGCTTCTCCCGAATCAAAAAACCATTTCCGTATTGCAGGGTTATTGCGCAATTGGAGCAGAAAATCTATATCGCCATCTGTCGCTTTTCCAAGACGAATCATTGTTCCGTATGCATTACTGCTGAACCGCCTCGGCCGGCATATTCTTTCTAATCGAGAGTGGCAGACCGCTTCCATAATCCTGATATCGCTTCACGAGATTCCCCTCACTATCGCGCACCAGATCTCCTTTATTATTGGTCTTAAAGAGAGCTTTATTGGTGAAAGAATCAACGATTCGGGAAAATTCTTCTTCGCTCATCTCAAAAAAATCGAGAAATTCCTTAACCGCCTTATGCGGGAGTTTACCATCATATTTCTTTATCAACTCCACCGCTTCTTTTCTCCCAAGATACCCGTTACGGATATCTAAACATGCATGATCAGTCGTACGCCCGAAACCGAATTTAACAAATTTCATATAATCATGGATAGCAACGAGATTATCATCAAGATTTTCGTAATTCGTGTACGTTCCTCCAACTGGCCCATCTTCCTTTATGGAAAAACCGTGTCGCCGAACAATCTCCACCTGTTTTCGAGCATCCCATTTGAAATAATATCCCAAGAAAAGACCGGTAACCCCTACTCGTTTCAATTCCTCGTCGGAAGGATACATATATGGTATGAGATCACCCTTCGTGACGCCATTAATGCCGATCATATCTTCAACACGAAATCCCAATAGACCACCGAATTCTTCAAGCCATCTCCGATCAAGCACATTCTTCATTCGTGCGACTTTAGGTCCGCCATATTCAAGCTGCGAATTTTCTCCCCAGAGAATAAAAGGGATATTCTGTTGTACTGCAGCACGTACCGGGGAAGTAAAAATGCCAATATGATTCGGCCAATCATGATCACCAACTCGCCGGAAACCTTCTATGTTCATTTTTTTATAAACGACGGGGTTTTTCTCAACAACAACCATATCAACACCAAACGCTTTCTTAATATTTTCAAGGTTTTTTCTTCCCAGACTGTTGCGCCTCGTCGGCTCAAAATGAACAAGGAGGGGATTAAGCCCGTATACCATTTTCGCCATATACGTCTGATAATGGCTGTCCTTTCCACCGCTTACGGGAATAATACAATCATAATTTGATTCACTGTTGTTTCGATATTTTTCGATAGTCTCTTCAAATTCTTTTCTTCGAGCATCCCAATCAATCTCGTTTGACTTCATCTCAGCCGAACTACACGCATCGCATACCCCATCTTCATCAAAAAAAAGATCGGGTTTCGTATTCGGCATCACGCATTTTCTACAATATTGAAACGCCATAGAAGATCATTTTTCTAATAAAAACATTTGAGAAATATTTTCACTATCAGTAAGATGGTATTTCTTTTCTTTTACGACTTGGAGATCAGGAAACTGTTCACAATATAATTGTGCGAGATCGGTTTTCCATAATAATTCGTTATTCCCGCGATACACCACTTTTGTTGGCGTAGGAGCAAAATACTCAAATCCCCAGATATAACGCCTGCTCACTCGAAAAATTTCCTTCATCATACGAGGAAGATCATCCGGCGCGATATGAATGAGGACGCCCGAGGTAAATACAAGGTCAAACGCGCCATCGCGAAACGGCAATTCAAATCCCGAACCAGGTATAATCTCAATATTTGGATGAATCGTTTTCGCTCGAGCTATGGCATATTCGTTTACCTCAATGCCCAATAGATTTTTAAAACCCATTATCCGAAGAAGCTCAAGCTGCAATCCCTTGTTTGCACCAATCTCAAGAATGGTGAGCGAACGATCCAAATCAGCCATAAATTCTTCATTCATCGCAATACGAGGAATATTGTATTCCTTTATATAACACCGATTCATTTCGTCAACCGACTGGGCGTTCCGATCAGTATATTCGCGGCCGCCCTCTTCCTGCCAGAATTTTACTTGAGGAGTTATTTTAGAAAAACCCATAGAGAAACGAATATTTTTGTTTCGCGTGACTTAAATCCGTATTATATCCTTACTGGTATACCGGATTCGGCGAGCCGCTCTTTTATGTTTAAGGGTGTTACTTGAGTATATTGAAAGATGCTCGCTGCGGCAACTGCCGATGCGCCTCCCGTTTGTAGAACGTCTGCAAAATCATCCAAGTTACCGGCGCCCCCCGAGGCAATAACGGGAATTTTCACCGCTTTGGTCACGTTTTTCACCAACTCCACATCATACCCCTGCATCGTACCATCCCTGTCGATCGAAGTAAGAAGGATCTCACCGGCGCCCCGCTCCTCAGCTTCTTTCGCCCATTCAATGGCAGTACGCCCCAGAGCGACTTTCCCGCCGTGGCTAAATACTTCATAGCGATTTCCAATTCTACGCGCATCAATCGAGACAACAATGCACTGACTTCCAAATATCCGAGACGCCTCTTCAATAAATTCTGGGCGTTCGACAGCCATTGTATTTATCGCAACTTTATCAGCGCCGATTTTAAGAACCGCGCCGATATCCTCAATCGTTTTTATTCCTCCGCCGATCGTAAGCGGCATAAAACATTCTTTTGTAACTTCCTCAAGAAGCCACGGCCGTATTCCATTCGTCCAGCCATCCAGGTCAAGAAAAATCATCTCATCAACATCGCGCGCGTTAAACACGCGCACCGCAGCGATATAACTTCCGATATTGCGATGTTCGGCGAACTGAACACTCTTTACAAGACGGAGATCTTTTATCGTAAGTGACGGTATCACCCGTGTTTTAAGCATCGTCGTTACCTCGCACCGATAAAATTACACAGGAGCGTAAGTCCGCTCTTCTGGCTCTTTTCCGGATGAAATTGCACGCCGCGGATATTATCCATCTCAACTGCTGCCGCGAACGGTTCGCCATACTCACACCGCGCTGTGACCGTCGCCGCATCACTGGGAACAAAAATATAGCTATGCACAAAGTAAAACACGGGCGAGCTGATATCCGAAAAAAGGGACGACTCGCGTTCGCATACCACATCATTCCATCCGATATGAGGCACTCGAAATTTGTTTTCGTCAATATCGAAACGACGGACATTTCCCGGAATCCACCCAAGACCTTCATGAATTCCCCCTTCATCTCCCTTCGTTGCTAAAAGCTGCATGCCAAGACAAACCCCCAAAAAGGGCTTTTTCTTCTCAAGCACTTCGCGACGCAAGACACCAATGGCACTGGACTCCCGAAGACGCCGCATGCCGTCGCCAAACGCGCCCACCCCGGGAAGAATAATATGGGTGGACTGCTCTATATCCGCTTTTTTATTCGATATGACTACTTCGGCGCCAAGTAAAGTAAGGGCGTTCTTCACGGAACCCACATTGCCCATTCCGTAATCTACAATAACAATCATAAAAACTATTTTACTGATTTCTGGACGCAATGCGCATTCAATTGAGCAACATCGGGATACGTATCAAGAAAAGCTATTGCCTCGGAAATCGGTATAACCTCGGAGGGCTTTCGGTAAAGGGCGGCATACACTTTCTCTATCAGCGTGAAGTCCTCGGGATAATCAACCGTGAGGCGGTAATCCTTTGCGTATTCCGGAGGTGCGGGGAGTACCGGATGTATCTTATATGTACCGTGCTTATTCTCCCAGATATACGGCGTGACGTGTTCTTTTTCGTAGGCCTCGGTCGCTTGTTCAAACGCCCGACACAATGCAGCAAAAGAAAAAACTTCTACATCAAGGCCGCGGATATAGGTACGATTCTCCGGCGGGGCGCCGTTACTTACATAGTCGCATCCTGAACGGAAATATACGTCGACACACTGATCAATGATTTCCGGAGAAATAAGCGGGCAATCAGCGGTAATGCGAACAACTACATCCGCATTAAATTTCTTTGCCGCCTCGCAGTATCGGGAAAGCACGTTTTCTGCAGACCCCCGATAATACGGAATTTCATTTTCTTTACAGAATTGTTCCACTACGTCATCTTCTTTATTTGTCGTTGTGGCAACTACTACCCTGTTTAATTTTTTTGCGGATCGTACACGCTGAACCGCATGCCAAAGCATCGGATGTCCCATGAGTTCCTTCATTATTTTCCCCGGGAGACGCGTGGATCCCATCCGGGCCTGTATAATTGCAACCGTATTCATATACTCTATATATCAAACGCAATTGAAAAACAAAAAGCTTCATCGAGGGAGAACCATCCGCCAGCATCACTCACCATATAAAACGAAAACAAAACGAGCACCATATGAGGTGCTCTCTGTTTAAGAATCAGCAAACATACTATCTAGTGTTTTTTTGATAATATCTTCTTTGTCGATGGGGGCTGGTTTTTGAGGAATTCGCTGGTGCTCCCGAGAAAGTAAACCAAGAAGTTCTTCTGAGGAATTCACAATCTCAAGTATTCGAGAATCCTTAATTTCAGCAACTAATTCTTCTGACCCGTAAATCTTTCGAAGAAGATCAGCACCCAATCCATCTCCCGCAAAACCAAGAAAAACACCCTTCTTGCCTCTGTAATGCGCGAGAAAGACCTCATTACTTGAAATGCTGGAAATAATGTCAGCCGCATACACGGCCTCCTGCATACTAACCGCGAGAGCAAGACGTATCTCAAGATTTTTGGGAACGTCGGCCAGCGACACCAATCGAGCTATGTCGTAAATTCGCTTTTGCTCGGCGTCAGACGGATGAGGACGAAGAAGCAAAGCAAAGTACTCCTTCGGACGAGATCGAGCCATCTCCATCACTACGTCAAAAGTTCTACGCAGGGTTTCTTCTTCAATATCTTTCCGTGAACCGTACGCTTCACTGCAGACGCTTTGATTCTGTCCTGCGTATAGAAGCGCGAAGGCGCTGTCTCTAATTCCTAATTTCCGCCTTCCTTCTTTTTTATACTCTTCTCCCCGCTCAACTTCCAGAGTTCCCAGAGTTAGTGTGCCAATCGCATATACTCGGCTATCCGGAAAATTGGGCATATCCTTCTTAAGGATGATTTTTGCAAGCTCGTCATTACAAAAAACTCCATCAATACTCTCCATGGTAGAGGTGCGCCGCTTGGCATCTTCTCTAAAAAGATTAGTGCCGCCAACGCCCTGCCACCCTGTTACGAGAAGAAATAGTTTTTTTGCGCCAAAAATGCTCTTTGCTCCGTACAAAAGTAATGCGTTCGGACTATTGGGTTGCTCTACCATCGCAAGCGCTACATCGAAGTTGGCGGGAAGCTCTGCTAAAAGCGGCTTCGAATGATCATGGCTGATTCTCACAAAAGATCTATCGCCTTTTTTCTCAAACTCTCTGCCGGCAATGCTATCAGTAATGAAACAAATAGCGCGGCAACGCGGATCATGCGTGAGACGGTCAAGAATAGGCACGACATTCCGAAACGCCAAGGTCTCGCTTGCCTCAATAAGAACACTCTTCGCATCTTGAGTGGGAGATGTATTTTCCCACGCATACACTTTTGTCTCAAAACGTTCGAGAATCTTCTCAATGCGAGCGGGGTCAACGTGAAGGTTTCTTATATCCTCGGCCTCTTGAATCGAAACAAAAGTTCCCCTTTCATCCGTATCATCTATAATCGGCGCCATTTCCCGACGGTGGCGCTTTATAAACTCTGCTTTGTCTTCAAAATTCGGCATGAATGTCTCCTATAAGGTACCAAACAAAATAGTAAGATACCGATCACAAAATGTCAAACTACTATTGACAAAAAAGCATAATAATGTTTCCGTTGCTACAGGTCCTTGAAAAGGAGATCTCGGCTATGGATACGACCGCAATATTCTTCTCGATTTGGTGGATACCTGTTGCTCTACGAATCCTTGTGGTATTTGGAATTGCTTCTTGGGTCCTCAAAAAGATAAGCGGGATGCACTCACGGACAAGGCGGTTTTTCTTACAGTTCCTTATCTGTACTATATTAGCAGTCCTTTTTGGATTGTTACAGGGCAACCTCATAATGAATACCGCAATAGTTCCTGTTGTCATAATCGGACTTTTCAACGGATTCGCGGCATTCTGTCAATGGAAAGCGCTTGAAATCAATTTGAGTAAAACTGCGCTCTTTACTTTCTGGGATGATATCATTGCGATGCTTTTGAGCTTATTTATCCTAAACGAAAGCGGCGTCCTTAATGCGGGTATCGTCGGAGGGATTATACTAAGTTTTTGCGCCATTATCGGGTTCGCTGTCAAGGATTACCGTAAGAAAACCCATACGCACATCGCGGAAGGAAAAACAGAAAGAACAGGGAGAATGAAATTTTACCTCTACGTCGGTATCTACAGCGTTATCTGGGGCGCTGCTGTATTCTTTATGCGTTACTTTGCGCTTCATTTGATGCCGGTAAGCAAATTCCTCCCGGCGTGGTATTTCGGCAGTTTCATAACCGCAACTGGTATTCTTCTCCTCTATAAAGAACAGGGCCAAAGCGGAACACAAAATCTTAAAACGGTAAAGGAAAAAACATCATTCGTATTGTGGAGTACTGCTGCTTCAATCGTAATTCTCGCAGGCCTAGGAATTACGTACTGGTCATACCAGCTCACGCCGCTCATTGTAGTACAGCCACTATATCTTGTTGGCGAGATGGTGGTCCCCGCCATAATAGGCTTATTCATCTTCAACGAGAAAAAAGAATACTCGCCAAAGGACTGGATTCTCATGGCGCTCGGTATTGCCGGCGGACTGGTGATTGCAATGAATTTCAAGTAGACTGAGCCCCAACAACTGTTGGGGCGCTTTTTTATAGAAGGGCGTGTGTAATGCAGCGGACGACTTTATTCTGCATTTCAAGCGTCAATTTCGGAAAAATTGGAATTGAAATACACGATTGGTAAAATGCCTCAGCATGCGGACACAGGCCCTTATGGTATCCGAGTTTTTGATAATACGGATGCCAATATACAGGAATATAATGAACCTGCACTCCAACGCCAGCTTTACGAAGCAACCGAAAAAGCTCTCCCCGCTTCTGCCGCGATCCTTTCGGAAGCCGGATAACATATAAATGCCAGGAAGATCGGATTCCTTTTTCCTCGCGTGGCAGTATCACGCCATCCGTTTTTGAAAACATTTCAGAATAACGCTTCGCTATTCTTCGCCGTGCGTTAAGAAATTGAGGCAACTGCAGTAGCTGACTCTCTCCTAATGCGGCCTGAATATCAGTAAGCCGGTAATTGAGCCCAAGCGCCTGCATTTCGTGGTACCAATCGCCGTCGCTTTTTCTAACAAATTTTTTTGGGTCTTTCGTAATGCCGTGATTTCGAAAAATTACAAGGCGCTCATATAACTCCTTTTTGTGTGTGGTTATGGCGCCTCCCTCACCAGTTGTGATTGATTTTACTGGATGAAAACTGAACATAGTCATATCTGCGATGCCTCCGATGCGCTTTCCTTTGTATGAAGCGCCGAGCGCATGCGCCGCATCCTCAATAAGCAAAATATTATTCGCCCGAGCAATTCTTTGCAGTTCATCGAGTTTTGCGGGATGACCCGCATAATCCACCGGCACAATCGCTTTGGTCCGCCGGGTGATTTTTTTCTTCACTTCCTCGGGATCGATAGTACCTGTTACAGGATCAACATCTGCAAACACTACTTGAGCACCCTGCCATAAGGCGGCGTTTGCGGTTGCTGCAAACGTAAGGGGGCTTGTGATTATTTCATCGCCTTTTCCGATTCCGGCCGCAAAATATGCCGCTTGGAGTGCGGCGGTTCCCGAAGAAAACAAAACAGCGTATTTCGCGCCGGTATAGCGGGTGATTGCTTGTTCAAATCGTCTGACAGTGGGACCTTGTGTCAGCCACGGCGAGCGCAAAACACGGATAACCGCATGAATATCTTTATTCGTAATCGTCTGGGATGAATAGGGAATCATAGAATCAAATATAAAGTTCCGACATGAGGGAAACAGATCGGCATACAGTTATACACTCATCGCCGAGAACGCTATACCTCAAACACTTTGCGCGCTTCTTCAAAAGGAAGAAGATAATCGGGGTGATTACTCGCGTACACCGAATGGAGCGGAAACAAAGGCGCCTCCGAAAAAATATTTTCTCTTTTCCAATTCGAAAATTCAGGAAGGATAACAAATTTATCGCCGAGATCGCGAGTGCGCGGCGCCTCGTGTTCTGTGATGAGCACTTCATGCAATTTCTCGCCGGGACGCATCCCAATCGTCTCTATCCGACATTTAGGAGCAAGCGTCTTAATGACATCGTGGACCCGGAGTGCCGTCATCTTCGGCACAAAAATCTCTCCTCCCTCCATAATCCCAAGGGAATCAAGAACCATATTCATCACGTTGTCCACGTTTATCCAAAAGCGTGTCATCCGATCATCAGTCAGAGTAACCACTCC
>CAYHJX010000019.1:0-13336 GCA_964357005.1 uncultured Candidatus Saccharibacteria bacterium
GGGTGTGACGCAACTCGGGCGGCGTGCCAACCGCCGGATACGAAGGCCGGTTTATCTCCGGAACACGCTTTGCCGCATTCGTTCCGCCACCCCCGCCGGACTTGCCGCCACCGCCTCCACCCTGGCCTTTCCTGCCCCACTGGGCAGAACTGCCTTCTTGAGCAGGATGGAAAAGCCGATTGCCGATCCGGAGCGAACCGTCGGCGAACCGACGGTACTCAAGATTGGCAACCCACCGCTTGGTCTCCACGCGAACAGTCGCGCCGTTTGGAGTTACGCGAACCCCGCCCGGCAAACCATTCTGTGAACCACGAAGCGGCTCGGATCCGACTTCAGCCGAATCCACTTCAGGTCGAACGTCCTCCACGGCATCGCTCCTTTCTTTTCCCGCTAGAGGGATTAATTATTTGTGGAATCTTTTCCCATTATACCACATTGACTTTTTAAGTCAAATATCGTATGATTCGATCCAAAGGGGGTGGTTCCCAATGGTGTCCAAAGAACATCCAAAGCCGATTGCGATTGCTTCGTACTCGGCGGGAACCGTAATACTCCGGCTTACACCCGGAGAAGAATCCGTCGCATTGGTCCTTAACATTTTGTCGCAAGAGCGAATGCTCATTCCGAAAGAGCTTGCGAAACGGAGAGAATACCGAAACCGCGTGCTGGAAGACAGGGGAGAAAATGTAGTTGTCTCCTTTGACCAGCGTGCAGGCCTCGGAACTCCGTTTGGAAAAGAAGAACCGGAAGACGAGAATAACCGGCGCAAGACCGCGGAGCGGGAAACACTTGAGGAAACGGGAAATTCCGTCGCCGATCGCATCATTGAATCGGTCTCCTATACGGAGCAGCCGAACCGATGGTCGCCGTATTCGAATACCGTGTTTCTCGCGAATGGCCTGGGATTTGAATTCAACAAGGCGGAAATCCGAGATCCGAATGTCAATCCGAAGTATTCACGATTTTATCCGCTCACTCGGCTGCCATTCTACGTGGGTCAAGGGTGGGGGAAAATCGCAGGGGATCACAAGCCCGTCATCGGCGTAGGGACATACCACGCGGCGATCCGCCGCATCATCTCTGTCCTTCTTCAGCTCGATCGGACACTTCTTCGGGAGCTCGGCCGTCCGGAAACGGACAGTGCAGAAGACCTTGCTCGCGCGATCATCATGCATTATCCCTTCACGAATTTCTTTTCCCAACGGATGATAAAGGCGCTCCTCAATATCGAGCGAGAAAACATGATTCTTGAACGCCTCGCGCACTTGAGGCATCCGCTCCACCATATCTCGCAGGCACGCTACATCGGAAAGAATCTCATCCTTTGGCTCTCCGGCGATACACTCGACCGAGCGCTCGATCTTCTCCTTTCCCAAGCGGATTCAGCGATCCGCAGCGGCCCGAAGGGTCTTGAATGCTTCTTGGGTGAATGTCTCGTACGCAAGGAATCTCCAACGCGAACTGTGATCGATAGGCGCCTCGGAGAGTCAACTGACGACTTCCTTGACCGCGAGCCAGCGGAAACAGACGAAGACGAAACAGAAGACTATGAACGTATGTGGCTCACGCTCGACGAACTGGAGCCACAGGAGAAACCCGCGCCCATCACTTCCCAAGGAGGGAACGAGATGATCAAGCCCACGACCCCGACCTTTTTCGCGTGCATCGGGGCAAACCGCGCCTGCGATAAGGCGTCGCTTCCGGGCGAGCTTACGTGCGCCGAACACAAAGGGGAGCGGAATATCGCGCTTCCCGCGAAAGTGCTCATTCGTGCGCATTTCTCGGCCGCGTCTGGTTTCGGCCAGACCATTGTCGAGGAACTCATGCGCGAGGGCGTGCCGTTCGTCGAGCGGACAAAGACGCGCCAAGAAGAACTCGAGTTGAAGCGCATGATGGCAACCGGCATCCGGGTCTTCGGAAACGAGGATCTCGGACCGAACGTTGTCGTAGACCCCGCGATCAGCGAGATGAAACACACGGGATACGTTCCCACGAACGTCCATGTGCTTTCCCTCGACGAGGTGATGGAGGAACGGAATCCGGATAAAGTGGGATCCCGAACTGTCGTATTCCTGTACGAGTACGGCGGCAAAGCAATTCCGTTGACCGAGACCTCGGCGATGCTCCTCGCGGAACCCTTCATGTCTTGCCGAGTATGGGTAAACCTCGTGGACGCCGCGGGAACGCAACTTCACGCGGTTGAGCTCACGGCCTACCAGCACGGCCATCCGGCCCACCACGAGCTTCGATTCGCCCAATCGGTCTGGGCGTTCCAGGAGCTGCCGCGGCCGGAGAAACCAAATCGTTCCAAAACATAGAAAGGAGGAAACAACACGGCGTGCCGCCAGTATGGGACACGCCGTTTAAAATTCTCATTTTCACATTCCGGCATGACATTTGGATTTTCGCGTCGAATGTACATTTACCAAGCTATAGCTTGGTAAATGTACAGCATGAATTCTATATGCAGGGAATTTTAAAGAGCGCGTGCCGAAGCACAGCGCTCTTTTTCTTTTCCTCCTCTCTTTAGTCGATGAGTTCGATATCGCGGTCTTTCTCGACGTCGGCCCGAATCGTTCGGAACCTCGAATCGAGAACTTTCTGGAACCAGTCGTACGCCCGAGTTGAGCCGTGGTGGAGCCCAACAAGCGGTTTGTCGCCGCGAGTCCTGAATGTTGACCATGCGAGCAGCTTTTCGATCTGCAGAACTGCGTCCTCGCGAAGCGAGTGCGCTGTTGCGCGATACTTTTCGCAGCGCGCGCGAACAACGACCTCGACCGACTCCTTGTTCTCGCCGGTTTCGATCCGAACAGTATCCCCGCGCTTTGCATTCACGACCCTGTAGCCGTTCGTGCCTCGGGCAACGTAGCCCGACGAACCGATTACGGCGTTTTCGCGGCCCAGGAGCTCAAGAAGATACCCTGCGGCAGGGCCATGCCCCATGCCCGAAGGCGCAACTATTGCCGCGGGCTCGCCAAGCGCCACTGGCTCGCCGTAGAACTCGGCTTCTTTCACGCCTCCAGGGTCTACTCGCGTATCACCTTCGCACCAAAACCCATTTCCTGACGCCATGACTTTTCCAAGCTCAAGCGCCGACGGGCCGTCGAGATACACAGGAAGACCCTTTTGGCTAAGAGCTGACGCGAAGGTCTGGCACCGATCCATGGCAAATGCGAAGGTGAAAAACCATGATCCTGCTTTCACGGCCGCGAATCCATCGTCAGCCATCCGTTCGATCTCGGATTTCCACGGACGCAGATGCTCTGCGCCGTTTGTCGAGTCGAATGACATGATGACATCCGGATACCAGCCCTCGGGCGGCAGAGGCGCAGCCATAGTCGAGAGCTGATTGTGAAGCGCATAGTCGCCCGAGAACATGATCACCACTTCTTTGCGACCCTCACGGATTTTGAAGAAGTACGAACACGCGCCACGGATATGACCCGCAGGCCAGACAAGGACAGAGATCGCGCCCGGCACAAGCTCGAGAATCTCGGGCTTTGTGATTGGCGCGCGTGCGCGCTTTGTCATCTCATAGATGTCTTTGAGGCCATACGGCTTTTTCTCGCCCTTTTTCCCCGCAATCTTAACCTGATCGTGAAGAACATAGGGGAGAAACGCGGCTGTTGTTTTTGTCGCGATAAGAGGCGCGTCGGGCTTCAAACGCGAGCGCACCTCTTTCATACAAAACGCCGCAACATGGTCCCGATGCGCGTGCGTTGCAAACGCAGCGTCAATCATCGGGAGATATTTGAGCTTCCCGATGTCCATCGGCCCTCGCCACGAAACCTCAAGGTCATCATTGGTTTCCATTCCCGCATCAATCAAATAGCAATACTCTCGTCCATAGACCTTCACCATGAGAAGATACATGCTAGCGCCGATTTCGCGGAGCGCAGGGCGCCCGGTCTTTCCTCCGAGGACTTGCATTCGAACATACATGTCTGGGGTTCCTCCTTTCTCTTTTGAGGTCATCTCCGAACTCCCCTTTCTGCTACAATTGGGCTATTTCGGCTACGGCTTTGTTGCTCCTCCTCGACGTATATTCCCCATATACGTCTTCGTCGTCGCTTCTCGCCTCGCTCGAAATAACTCAATTTCGCGACGAAAAAGAGTTCGGAAATGACCTCTTGAATTTTTTGTGAGATCTCCCAGCTTTTCCGTCCAAAACCAGAGAGAAAAGTCGGGAGACCCACGCTTACAAAGATCAATAAACCAATTATATCATATCATTGACAAAAAGCAAGTTTTTTACTATAATATACCCACTGTGCGTAAAGAACTCTGATTGCTAGATTTTTTAGCAAACGGGTTCTAGATTCTCGAAACACCGTCAACCGACCGATTTCAATAGCGAAGGAGGAAAAACACAGTACGATTTGTTCGTTCCCAACTAGTGTAGTAAACCCAACCCGCACGGTGCGGGACCACGCCTTTATGCGGGCACACAAACGGCAAAAGCCGCGAGAGAGGAAGACACCATGACCATGTTCGGGAGGAGACAACAGAAGGGTCGCGAAGGCGGTCTGTCGTACGCCGAGTTCCTGAACCTCTACGGCGGGCTCTTGGACGACCTCGAGCCGCTCGTCCTCGAGATCGCGAAGGCCGGGATCACGCTCGGGTCGGGCCATCCCAAGGACTTGGAGTCCGAGGTGAGCGCGGAGTTCGCGACGCGAGTCGCCGCGTTCCAGAAGAAGATCAAGGACACTGTCGATAAGAAGCACATGGGCGGGTTCGATGGCAACGTGAAGAGGATCGTGGCCGAGACCTACGGCCCGGACTCGGACGTCGCCATGAAGCACGGCGATCAGGAGGAGAACGCGCTTTGTCTGATCCTCCCGGGTCAGGCAAAGAAGGTGTCAGCGATCAAGCTGGTCGCCGAGTTCCTCAGCGTCCAGACGCCGCCTGCTACGAAGACGGCGGTGAAGCCAATGCTCGAGGCCGCGCAGGCAAAGATCCAGGTCGCCGAGAACGAGCGCAAGAAGTCCCGCGAGACCACGAGGCCCACGCGGGCCGAGGGCGAGAAGCAATCGGACTTTCTGAAACATCTTGCGGCGTACAACGCCGCGGGCAAGGGCACTTTGTCCGAGTTCGGCGAAGTCAAGGGCGCGGTCAAGTGGCTGTCAAACTGGGTCGAGGGTAAGAAGCCCCCGGCGCGGACAAGTGGCCAGGAGGCGGGCGCCGCCGAGCCGCCCAAGGACGAGAAGACCGAGATCCGCGAGAAGATCGCGGAGCTCGAGGGCAAGAAGAACACGCATCAGACGGCCGCGCAGACCGCTCTTGCGAGCGGGAACACTGCGACGGCGATGGCCGAGATGAAGCAGATGGAGACGGTCGAGTCCAAGCTCAAGGCCGCGAAAGCCGAGCTCGACGTGATCGAGGCCGGAGAGCGCGAGACCAGCCGCCTCGCGGCTGCGGCCGCAATTGTCGCAATCGCGCCGCCAGTGCCCGGCGAGATCACCGAGCCCATGACAGGCGCGGTTCACGCCGCCCTGGAGCAGAGGAAGGAGGAGATACCCCAGACCCTCGAGGAGATGATCGCGAAGATCGCCACCCTCGAAGAGGAGCTCAGGAAGACCGTGGAGGCCGCGGATCGACATTACGCCGATGCCGCGAAGCTCTTCACGGAGGGGGAGAAACTCCGCGCCGATGGCAAGCGCGGACAGGCGGGTGAGAAGGATGTCGAGGCCTCGGAGTTCGAGACCAAGGGTGCCAAGGCGCGCGAGGCCGCGGAGAAGCTGAAGACACGCCTCGAGGCCAAAAAGGCGGAACTCGAGGCGGCCAAGGTCGCTCTCACGCCACCTACGGCGCCCCCACCGGCGCCGAAGAAGAAAGTTCGGCTCGCGGGCCGCAAGCCCACGGCCGAGCCCGTTGCCGTTGCCGCTACGCAATCCGCGGTGACGCCCGATGGCGCCGGCCCCGAGGAGAGTCCGAAGAGCGCGATCGCTCGAGAGATCGCGCGGCACGCCAAGGAGGGCAACACCGAGATGGTGAAGGCCCTTCAGGAGACCCTCGCGCTCCTTTAGGAGACCAGATCTTTAACTCCCGCAATGCGGGAAGGAGGAAAAACACACGAGCCCCAAAGGTGTACACCTGAGGGGCTCGCTTCACATTCGCGTGCAATATTATAAGATTTTTTCTATACTGGAACTATACATTATTTTCTTATTTAAAACGTTTATGAACGCAGAAGGACCAAGGAAAAGCGGAAGCGAGAAAACCCCACCGGCTTCTGCCGATTTAACCCCTCTTTCACGCGAAGCTATTACTGCGCAAATTCTTGATGCGTCAAAGCGCGGAGATAAAGAAACAGTGGAACGTCTCAAAGGACTACTCGAGCGCGAACAGAATGAAAAACCGAAAGAAGGAAAAGAGGGTCTAAAAGAAATAAAAATCGATAATGTAAAAAATATCCGACTCCTCGTACGGAAAGGCGAACATTATATTATTGAAAACGCAAAAAACGCAATGATTGCCGTTGAGCCGGGTGGAAAACTGACGCTCTCGGCAAAAAATGCAAATATTTTTCAATCAGAAGGCGCTGAAGTTAAGGCGACATTTAAAAGCGGGAACATAATACGAGGAGAACGAGCAGAAAAAGCGGTAAAAGATTTTCAGAATCTCCCCGGTGTAGTACAAAAACGCGTAGAAAAACAGAAAAGGATAAAGGATGGGACGGAAAAATCAGAGACGCCCACCTCACTTTCAAGAGAAGAACTCGCACAAAAAGCCATTGAAGCAAAAGACCCTGAAGAGGTGCGAAAAATAAACGAAGCCATCGCGCGCGTGGAAAGTGAAGCGCACGCAAAAGGACCGCCTACGCCGGAAGAAACGCAGAATCAAACACGAGATCAAATAGTCAATCAAATTCGGGAGGCAGCAAGAAAAGGAGACATAAAGGAAGTGCATCGTCTTAACGCGCTACTCAGCGAAATCCCTCCAGAAGGGCCGCTTCGCGCTGCGGCAGAAATCCAGCAAGAAAAAGCCGGCGGCGAACGAGCTGGAAAACCGCCGGAGGAAAAAGATCCATGGACCGAGGTTATGGAAAAACGGGAATTCCCGACAGCGGAGGAGATTTGGGAACCGCAAAGAGTAGCGGCGGAAAAAGAACGACGGAGAAAAGAGCTCGAGGCAAAACCGGCAAACGAAGCGGAATCACGCTTCACAAACGCATTTAATATCCCTCTCGCAGAAATCCGAAAGATGCCGGGCTACGGCGAGCTTTCTCCCGGCCAGCAATAATTGGTATTCGAAAATTTTCGGCAGCTTTTTTCCTGAAAAATTGAGGAAGGCGGAAAAGAGCTCTATCAAGAGAAGCGCCAACAAGCACACTGGGTGAAAAAAATGTTTCTCGGAATGTTTAAGCACTACCATATTGCAGCAAGCGAAAAAGAAATGTTTAGGAAACTCGAGTCCGGCGGAATAGAAGAACACCGAGGAACCTTGGAAAAACTCATCGCTGGCGCAAAAGACGGGCCTGAAGCAAAAAGAAAAGAAGACGGCTCGATTGACATACGCTTCCTTACCACCCCAACGCTCAACGAACTCCTCAACTATAACGTAAGTGGGGAAGATACCGACCGTTTTGTTTCATTCAATGCCGCGGCATCACGCCTCGCGCAATTGCCGCAGGAGTGGGCTCTTCCGGATGCATCAGACGCCAACCGCAAGAAATATAAGGAGGCGAAAATCGCCTATGAATCCGAACGAGATACCCTTATGCAGAAAGTAGCGGCTCGGCGAGGGGAAAAAGAGGCAACGCTTGCAATGCTTTCCATAGAACAGCGCGTGTACATAAACCAATTCATGAATACGCATCCGGATGTAGAGAAGCGGCTCCTTGATATTCAGTCAAAATCCGCATGGAGAAATGCGTGGAAGCTGACCCTTAAAGAGCGTTCGATCTCGTTTGGATGGGGACTCGCGTCTCGTTCGGTTGCTGTTACGCTTCTCGGATCCGCGGGTATTGGTGCAAGCTGGGTGGCTGCGCCGTTTGGAGGCGCGTTTGTCGGCTATATCATGGGGCGCCGCCGGGGAAAAGAAACAATACAAGAGGAAAAATACGGCGGAAGGCGCGGAAAAGAAGTCCGAAGAAAAGAATTGATGTTTACGCCCAAAGGGACGCACGAGCGCTCGAAAAAAGATTATACGGACGCGGAACTTCTGGTACACCGCCTTGAAGATACTATCAGAAAAATCCAATTCGGCGGAAAAGACAAAAAAGGAAGGGACATAAGTCCTCAAGAGCGTTCAAAACGCCTCTCAACCATTCTCGAATATGCGGAAGGAAAACTCGCTCATGGTCTCGTAAACTTCGGTACAGGGCAAAACCGGCTTCATAACCAAATAGAATTAATGAAACAAATTGGTCTTGGACAGGCACTCCTTGTTGAACGAGGACAAAAAATCGGAACAATGCTTGATACCGCATTTGAGAAGCGTGCAGGGAAAATACAAGCGAGCGACAAGTGGCGCATTCAAAAAGAGGCAACAAAGGGGTTAGTCATCGGCGCGAGCTTCGCCCTTGGAGGCCGCGCGGTTGCGGAATTTTTACATTGGGGCGGGGGGCCGAAAACAATTGAGGCGCCATCAGAAACGCCTGTTGCGCCCCCGGACGAAGGAGGTGAGATTGGACGCGCAATCAAGGAAGCGGCGGGGAGCGCGGAAGTCAAAAGCGGTATTCAATTTACGCAAGAACAGCTCACAGCGACCGCGAGATCAGGAGATTCGATATGGAGAATAAGCGAGCAGAAACTTGACGAGCTTTTCCATGATAAATTTTCAGACCTTGATCCTGCACGAAAAACATTTATCATTGATGCGGTTAAAGACGAAATTGCGAAGCAGTTCGAAAATCCTGATAAAATAAAAATAGGAGAGCACATTGATTTTTCGGGAATCCTTGATAACAAAGAAAAGATGGCGCGGATTTTCGAAGAGGCAAACGCGCTTGATGACGCGGCGCGGGAAAATATCGCGAGCGCAAATAAAGCGATCGCGGAATGGGTCCAGGCGCACCCCGGAGAAGCGCTTACCACGGAAAAGGTGGAAGAAATCCTGCGAGAGATGCGAGAGGGAACTCAACCGGTTGAACTTACGGGCGAATATGCGCATGATGCGGGGCCCCTCAACGAACCAGGATATTTCGGTGTTGATGCACATGAAGCGGATATGTACGGCTCAAAGGAAGAAGCGCTCTATGCAAAAACAACCGGACTTTCCTCTGATGAATATCGGGTGCTTCGCAGAGTAAAAGTAGGGGATATTTTGAAAGAAATTCCTTCTGGAAAGGAGACGCGCGCAATCTGGGAAGGGCAAATCGAAGGCAAAGTCATTGGTCTTCCGTATGCCGGAGGGGAATATGACCCGAAGGAATTCGAGGGTCATATCCGACTTGCCGACATTCTCCGAACATATGTCGCTGGGCACCCGCATGAAGTCCTTCTCAAAGACATGACTGTCGAAGAATTTCTCAAAACCATTGCTCCTCTTGAAGGGCAAGTTCGGCCGAACGCGCCGTGGCACGAATCTATTGCAGACACACTCCAAACGCATTCGGAGACACCAGAGCCAGAACAAATCTCAGAAATATCTCCGGAAACACCTCCACCTGACCAGATTGTCAGCGGAACAAAAATTGAGGGGCGCGATATTCTCGCGTACGGAAGCGCTGAAGAAGCGTTTGTTGCAAAAGAACGCCTCGGTATGAGCGTTGGGGAGTGGCAGGAAATAAAATTCAAAGATACGGCGGAGCTTCTTCGCGAAACCCCGGAACGCACGGGCCCGCCGTTAAGCGACAAGGAACTCGAAGATTGGTATGTATCGAAAAAACCAAATCTTCCCGGACGAACATCGTTTTACACATTCAAGCGCTATGCGTTTCTTGCCGACGGTCTGCGGGAACGCCTCAAAGACCATCCGGACCGGGAGTACCTTGAAAAACTTCCGGTGCGGGAACTCGTACGGAATTTCATTCTTGCAGGAACCCCGAGAGGAAGCGCGGCTGAAGCAGTAAGGAAAGCGGCTGAAGAAATAACAAGAATTGATCGGAGCCCTGAAGCGCCGTAAATGTATACAAACTAACAAAATCCCCTCCGTCGTAACGTCGGAGGGGATTTTGTTTACGTAGAACACATTACGCGGTTTCTCCGGGCTGAGGAAGCGGCTCGCTATTTTCTTTTTTCTCCTCGCGGACAAGCCCCAACGACATTTTATGCTCAACCGGGTCAATCAAAAGGATTTTAAACGGATACTCCTTGCCAATCTCGAGGTCTTTTCGCATGTTCTCTTCGCTTCCGAATTCCGAAATATGAACAAGCCCCTGGATGTTTGATCCGATTTCAACAAACGCGCCAAAGGAGTTAAATTTTGTCACGCGGCCCGAAAGAATATCACCTTTGGCATGGCTTTCCGCAATTTTTTTCCACGGATCTTCTTTGAGCTGTTTTATGGATAGCGACACTTTCTCCCCTTGAATGTCGATGATCTTCGCTTTTAGTTGGTCGCCCGGCTTCAGATAGTCGCGCGGATTTTCAACAAGCCCCCAATCAATTTCAGAAATATGAATAAGGCCCTCAATCCCTTCGCCAAACTTCATGAACGCGCCAAAATCAACCACACCCGTAATTTCTCCCTCTACTTCGTCTCCGACTTTGTGGTGCAGAAGAAGCGCTTTCATTTCTTCCGATTCGGAATCCTTTTCCGAAAAAATAAGCTTTTGCTCCTTGGGGTTTGCGTCAAGAATTTTTACTTTCAAGGGCTCACCAACCAATTTCTTGAGCTCCATAAAAATTTTTTCCTTGTCGCCGCCTTCAACCCGCGGATAGTGCTTCATCGAGAGCTGTGACGCGGGGAGAAATCCCCTTATCCCTTTATACTCAAGCAAGAGTCCTCCTTTATTTGCCTCAAGAACAGGCAGCTCAAGCGACTCTTTTTTCTCCATTGCTTCCCTGATATCAACCCAGCGGCGCTCCTCTCCGGCTTCCTTGAGCGAAAGCTCCACATACCCTTCTTCATTGTCAACGTCAACGACTTTTGCCGAGATCGAATCGCCCTCCTGCATGCCTTTGATAACGTCTTGCGCCGCATAATATTCTCGGCCGTAAATCACGCCCATTCCCTTGGGGCCCAGATCAACAAATACCCGCGTTCCTTTTTTTTCGATGACTGTCCCGTCCACTAAATCGCCTGCTTTCAAAAAATTCCCGGAGGATTTCAAAAGCGCCTCCATGGGATGGCGCGGTTTCTGAATTGACGGGTGAGAATCGGTCCGGACCGACGTCGGCGCGTCCGGCTCTTGCGCATCAGAATCTTTTTTCCACGAAAAAATACTCATGGGGATGAGTATACAAGAAATGAAAGGATTTTACAAGACAAACCCCGTGCTCCGCATGCGGGACGTCAGCACACAATGCGGACGCGAAATACGCCGGCTTCCGGGGTTGCTTCGAACTCGAGTATAACTTCTTCGCCCGGCGCAATCGGACACTGATGAGCGCTTTGTTTGTTCAAAAATTCGACGAGAGCCGCTCCGGAAAACCGGTCAGGCGCAATCGATATTTTGAATTTTCGATTGAGCCCAAGAAGAATTTCCATCTGCCGGACAATCTCTTGGGGCGTTGTAAAGCCCCGGACAATAAACGCAGATATACCGAGGGCTTGAGCGCGCGCTTTGTCTTCCGCAAGTCCGCGGTGAGACGAAACGGCAATAGGAATGGTGACGAGCTTCGGATCAGCGCGCATTTTTTCAATAAGCTCGAATCCACCCATTTTTGGCATCATGATTCCGGTAAATACGATATCGGGAATTGTTCCTTTCTGAAGAATCCGAAGCGCGTCCTCGCCGTTTTCCGCAGTAACAACCTCGAATCCGTGCGCCTGAAATACTGACGAATACGTGCCCAAAAGAAGCTTATCATCGTCAACAATAAGTATTTTTTTCTTTCCTGCGGGCGGCGTGCCGCCGGTTCCCGCAGAAGGAATCCCGTTCATATTTCGTATTATATGCCGCACGCGGACGAAAGGAAGGATACCCCGGAGCCGGGCAATCAATGGCACAGGTTCACCCCGTTAGATCCCGAAAGTTTTATGTTTGATTTGAAGTGAACCCCGTTACAACCCGGCCTAAAGGCCGGGGCTTCCATCGAGCTTTTTTAAACTTTCCCTTCCTCTCCGGCCTGAAGGCCGGAGCTTCCGGGTTGTAACGGGGTGAAAAACGTTCTGCTGTTAATCAAGAGGCATACTTCCAAATACGGATCTAACGGGGTAAATATGGTATCGTATATACACATGATACATGTGAAAAAAGGCCATAAGCCGCTTCTTCTTGCCATCCTTGACGGGTTTGGGGTGTCCCTGGAAAAAGCCGGCAATCCGGCTGCGGAAGCACACACTCCAGCCCTTGATTCCCTCTGGGCAAATTTCCCGGCCGCCACGCTTCAGGCATCCGGCATTGCGGTCGGCCTCCCCTGGGGAAAGGCAGGAAACTCCGAAGTGGGACACCTCACGATCGGCGCGGGAAAAATCATCTACCACCATCTCCCGCGGATTTCAAATGCGATCCGGGACGGCTCATTTGCGACAAACAAAGTATTTCACGAAATCGCCGACTATGCCCGTTCCCGCTCGTCACAGGTTCATATTCTTGGCCTTACCTCGCCCGGTTCTGTCCACAGCTACCGCGAACATTTTTTCGCGCTTATTGATTTTTTTGAAAAAGCCGGGGTCGAGCGCATACGGATTCACGCATTTGTCGACGGACGCGATGCGCCGCCGACATCGGGCGCGGAATTTCTCAAACTGACGGAATCGCGGATGCGGACCGAATGGCCGCATGCAAAAATCGCGACTGTTATCGGCCGCTCATACGCCATGGACCGCGACGAAAACTGGAAAAACATCGAAATCGCGTATAATCTCCTCACCAAAGGCGCTGGAGAAACAATCGAATGCGCGTCTGAATACGTCAACGAATCGTACAAAAAAGGGCTCGTGGACGAGTTCATTCCTCCTGCGGTTATCAGCGATGGCGCCCAAGACGCAGTCAGCGTCATCAAACAGGGCGACGCGCTCGTCTTCTTCAATTTCCGGGAGGACAGCATCAGACAGCTCGCAGAATCGTTCATTGAGCCGGCGTTCGAGAAATTCCCGAGAAAGCCTTTCAAAAACACTTATATCGCCACGATGACGAAGTACGAGGACCGGTTTTCGGTTCCGGTCGCCTTCCCTCCCGAGGGCGTGGAGAACCCGCTGGGAAAAGTGCTGAGCGACGCGGGGAAGCTCCAGCTCCGTCTCACCGAAACCTACAAATACGCCCACGTCACCTACTTTTTTAACG
>CAYHJX010000020.1:0-13266 GCA_964357005.1 uncultured Candidatus Saccharibacteria bacterium
GGGCAAGAAAACTCCTATTAAGAAAGACGAACCCGCGAAGGAAGAAGCGAAGGCATGGTGACCATGCTTGAGGAGGGATTTGTCCGCGCAGCCGAGCGCATAACAACGATCGAGGAAGTATTCCGAGTGACAAGTGAATAGGGCTGTTATAAATGTTCGAACTGTTTGACCGCTCTCCGCCAGATGGCGGATCGCTCGTTAGAATCGTTAAAGTCGTTTTACGATTTCAACGGTTTTAACGTTTTTGAACGATTTTAACCTTGTGTCAGTGTGCAAACGTAATCGCCCAGATGGTTCGCGCGCCCGCGCGCCGGAGCGTGCGGCTGGCCTCCTCGATTGTTGCGCCGGTTGTTGAAACGTCATCCACGAGAATATAGCATCTCGTGGCTACTTCAGGCGCGGCCGCAAATGCGTCCGCGACATTTTTTTTCCGCGCATCAAAAGAGAGCGACACTTGCGGGTTCGTGTTTTTTGTTCTTGCAAGAAGCGATGCGGCCGGAATCTTTGTGCGGATACTCAATTCTTCGGCAAGAAGCAGTGATTGGTTGAATCCGCGGCGCCGTTCGCGGCGCGGATGAAGCGGAACAGGGACAAGGCGCGCGTCGGGCGGAAAAACTACGCGAAACCGCGCGAGATACTCTTCGATGAGGCGCGCCATCTCCGGCGCAAGCATCCGGATTCGGTCATATTTAAGGCCGTGAATTATTTTCTGGGCGACCGGCGACTCGTATTGGTACGGCGAAAAGAAACGCCGTATTGCGGTGTGGCGTTTGCAGGCGCGGCACGGAGTTCCGGCGGCTGCGTCCGTGCGAACAGGAGAAATTTTTTTGCAGACAAAGCATTGCGGCGGAACGGAGATAAGAAACGCTGCGCATGCCGGACAGAGAATGGCGCCTTCGCGGCCGCATCCGGCGCAGCAAACCGGAAACAGGAGTTCAACGAATCCTTGAGCGATTTTTTTTGGGATGGGAAGCATGGCAGGGTATTCGCGGCTGATTGAGCCGCGGGTCCGAAAATGCTATGATAGCCGCAATCCATACGATAATGGACTTTGCATCTCTTTTCAAACGAATCAAACTGCCGGAGTTCTCTTTTTTCAGGAGGCCGTCCCGGGTCGTTGGAATTGACGTTGGCGTATATTCGACAAAGATTGTTGAACTTGATTCGCAGGGAGGCCGCGCGGTCCTTGGCACCTACGGGGAGCTTTTGAGCGGCCCCTATATGCGGGAAGGAGGAGAGTCAGGCGGCGGATTTTTGCAGTATCGCGACGATGAAATTATTCAGATGCTCCAGGAGGTGCTCCGCGCCTCGAACGTGAAAGCGCGGGACGCGGTCTTTGGAATCCCGTCCGTGTCGGCATTCATTACGACGTTTGCCATGCCGCGCCTTCCGTCGCCTGAGATCGAAAAAGCAATTCCGTTTGAGGCGCGCAAATACATTCCGGTCCCGGTAAAAGACGTGGTGCTTGATTGGCAGATTCTCGGCGGCTCGGCGGAACAAGAGGAAATAGATATTCTTCTTGTTGCGGTTCCGAAAGATATTCTTCTGCGCATCGGGCATATTGTGTCCGGCGTCGGCCTCCGGTTGCGGGGGACCGAGATAGAATCGTTCAGCATCCTTCGCTCTGTTTTGAAAAACGAATTTGCTCCGACCGCAATCATCCATATCGGGCACCAGTCAAGCACGATTCTTGTCACGGACAAGTCGGAACTCCGCATGTCGCATAACATCCTTCACGGTTCAAACGAATGGACGCGCGCGCTCGAGCGCGGGCTCGGAGTCGCCCAGGAGCGCGCCGAGGAAATGAAAAAAGAAGTCGGTCTTTCTGACCGCCCGGAAGAGCAGGAGATTGGAGCGACGATAGCGCCCCTTATTGATTCGTTTTTTCTCGAGGCAGACCGCATTTTTTCGTTCTATCACAGGAAAAGCGGCCGCCGCGTCCAGAAAATCGAGTTTTCGGGAAGCGGCGCAGGGCTCAAGGGTTTTATTAGCGCCGCAGTCAGACATTTTGAGATAGAGTCCGAGATCGCACAGCCGTTTTCAAAGGTTGTTGCCCCGCAGTCAATGGAGGAAAAACTAAAAGAAATCGGTCCGTCATTCACGGTTGCCGTTGGCCTTGCCCTTCGGGAGATAGCGTCACGGTGATTTTGCGGAATCTGCACAACCACTACGAAAGTACGAATACGTACGAACATACGAATCATAGCAGGATTCATTCGTAATTTCGTATGGATTCGTATCTTCGTAGTTGTGTCCGAAAGGTGTGTAAAACCCACTTCACTCATCTGCCGCGCTTCGGTATACTATAGGTAATGCCCCGTAATACAACCTCGACAACTTCAAGGATTTTTCTTTTTGTTACTTCGGTGATAAAGAATATGAATATGGGTATTAGTGAATCTCTTGACATCCTGATGAGATATCAGGACAGTCGAGGTTGATATACGGGGTATGCAGCGGATCATTCCTCACGATATCGCGCGTCCGCCTGTTGCTGGTTCATCCGAAAACGGCGGTTTTTACTTTTTGGTCGCCGGGATACTCTTTTTTCTCCTTGTTGTCGGGGCTGGCGGCGCGTTATTCGCGCTTTCGAGGTCCCAAAAGTCCGTTCAGGAGGATCTCCGGGCGCGTATCGCACAAAAAACAAACGAATTGAATGATTCTGATATCGCCCGCGAGGCGACTGATCTCGAAGGCCGGTTGAACCAGATGCGTGGAATCCTTGATCGTCATGTACTCTCAACAAACACGATTCGCTTTCTTGAATCCATTGTCCATCCGGCGGTCCGGTTCAGCGGTTTTTCATTCTCTGCGGACAAGCGGTCTCTTGCGACGGCGGGCGTCGGCAAGGGATATTCGGTGGTCACCCAGCAAATTGATTTTATCAGACGGGATCAATATGTGGAGAAGGTCGAGTTCGGAGGGTTGAGCATGGATACGCAGGGGAATGTCCCGTTTTCCGTAACCATTACGTTTAAGCCCGCATTTCTTACCATGCTTATGGATCCTGATTTCGGCCTCCCTCTGGGAGAATAACTTTTTAGTATTGGGTATGCCCAGTAATACAACCTCGACAGATAGCGTAGAAAAATCTTATTATTATTGTGTTTATGACGTATAAAAATATCAAATCCTTTATCCTAACATTCCTTCTCGTCCCGACGTACCGTCGGGGCAGTCGAGGTTGATATACTGGGTATGCCCCGCACTATTCTCACACTCGTATTCTTCTTAGGCGCAATTGCAGTCGCTGTCTTTTATGTCTGGCCCCAGTTCGGGGTGTACCGGGCGGTGCGAAGCGACACAAAAGTCCTTGAGCATGTTGTGGCGGAACTTGACAGCGCGCAGGCGACGCTTGATGTGCTCGACGAAAAAATGCGCTCTCTCTCGAAGGCCGATCTTGAGCGGATTGAAGCCGCGCTTCCCAAAGGATTCAGCCGTGACGATATGATTCGCACCGTCGAGCAATACGGCTTTGAATACCATGTGCTGGTAAAGTCAATACAGATGGCGGATACCGGTGGAGAGGAAACGCGTGCGAGCGGATCCGAAACAACACCTCGCCCGGGCGGGTCAGCGTTACCGGGGGATTCAAAAAACCAAAAAGAGGTGTCCGTGACTCTCCAAATAGCGGGGACATACCATGATATGCGGAATTTTCTCAATGCGCTTGAAAAAAACATCCGCATTATTGACGTCACAAGTATCTCGTTCGGCGGATTTGACTCACCGTCGCAGTCACTGTCCGTTTCTCTAAAAGCGAAAACGTACTACCAATAGAATCTTCTATGGATCGCCAGACGCTTTACATCGGAATACTCATGATCGCCCTTTTGGCCGCGGCCTATTTCTGGTTCGGCAATTCCCTGTTTGTTTCTCCGCCCGAGGAAAGCGGGATACAGACGGAATACGCGGGTACGCTTTCCCGCATTGAGCGGCTTCGGCAGATCCGGTTTGATACCGACATCCTGCAGAATAAGAAATTCGAACGGCTTGAGAAGCCCGTTATTCCTCCACTCCCTGACGTCAAACCCGGAGGGCGCAATCCGTTTCTCCCAATTTAGTTTTACCTTAACGAACACATAGCGCACTCACGATGGCAAAGACGCTTGCAGACATTCTTGCGTCAAAGGGCGTTATCGGTCTTCCCGATGTCGCCGGAATAAAAAAAGAAGCGAAAGAAAAACGAATCTCCGTTGAGGAGATTTTGTATGAGCGCGGCATCCAGCAGTCAGACGTTGCGGAAGCAAAAAGCATACTTTCCGGATATCCGGTTCGCTATCTCGAAGGCCGCTCCCTTGAGGGGGATATTTTAAAGGTGATCCCCGAAGAGTCCGCGCGGACATACCGAATTGTCCCTCTCGGCAAAGACGAGGGATACGTTGATATCGGGATTTTGGATCCCGACGACGTCTCGAGCCAGGAGGCGGTGAAATTTCTGGCAACAAAGCTCAATATGCCGGCGCGGATTTTCATTGTGACGCCGGCTGACTACCAGAAAGTTCTTGAACAATACCAAAGCGCCGGCAGGGAAATTACGCAGGCGTTGGGCGAGTTCAAAAAAGAATTCGGCAAAATACCGTCCCAAGACGGCGCGGGAGGAGCCCTCCGGGAAAGCATGAAGATTACCGAGGACGCGCCGGTAACAAAGATGGTGTCGGTAATCGTCCGGAACGCGGTTGAGGGCCGCGCGTCAGACATCCATGTCGAACCCCAGCGCGACAAGCTCCGCGTCCGATTCCGCGTTGACGGCGTGCTCCATACGAGCTTGACCCTTCCTGTTGACATCCATCCCGCAATTGTCACGCGGATCAAGGTTATGACAAGTTTAAAGATTGACGAGACGCGGATTCCTCAGGACGGCAGGTTCCATCTTGATATTGCGGGGCGCGGCATTGATTTTCGCGTCTCAACGTTTCCGACCTCATACGGAGAAAAAGTCGTTATCCGGATTTTGAATCCCTCGGAAGGGCTTTCCAATTTTACTGAATTGGGGCTTGACGGAAGAAATCTTGAACTTATCAAGGAAAATATCACTCGTCCGTATGGTCTCGTTCTTATCACGGGTCCCACTGGATCAGGGAAATCAACAACGCTCTATACCATTCTTCAGGCGTTGAACGAAGAAGAATCAAACATTGTGAGTTTGGAGGACCCGATTGAGTACTATATCCCAGGCGTCAATCAGTCCCAAATCAGGCCGGAAATCGGGTATGACTTTGCAACCGGTCTCCGGCATATCCTTCGCCAGGACCCGGATATCATCATGGTGGGCGAAATCCGCGACAAAGAGACCGCCGCAATGGCAATCCATTCGGCGCTTACCGGCCATTTGGTGCTTTCGACACTTCATACCAATAACGCGATCGGCGTTATCCCGCGCCTCATTGACATGGGCGTTGACCCGTATCTTATCCCGCCGACTCTCATTCTTGCGATTGCGCAGCGCTTGGCGAGGCGCCTATGCAGCGATTCCAAAAAGCCCGTAAAAATTTCGGGGCGAGCGCGAGACGTCATCATGCAGGAAATTACGACCATGCCGGAAGAATTAAGAAAAAGCGTCGAAGCGTCCATGCCCGAAGACGTGTACCAGCCGGAGGTTTCCTCGTCGTGCCCCAAGGGAACGCGCGGCAGGATCGGCATTTTTGAAATTCTTGCAATGACGCCGGAGCTCGAAAAAATCATTCTTTCAAATCCGTCAGAGGCGGCTATTGCGGACGAGGCGCGGCGCCAGAGCATGATTACAATGCGCCAAGACGGGATTCAGAAAGTCCTTAAAGGGATTATTGGCCTTGAGGAGTTACTTGAAGTGATATAAGATTCCAATACAAAAGCAGTGATGCAAATCTACAAATATAATGCGAATTTACAAATTGCGAATACGTTCATTAGAATTCGTAGATTAGCATTTCATTCGTACTATTAGCATCATTTTTTATGCCCACCATCACAAAAAATTTCGATGATCTCTTTATCCAAGTCGTAAAAAACGGCGCTTCTGATCTTCATATTGCGGTCGGCCGCTATCCGACGATCCGGATTGATGGGCAACTTTTGCCGCTTACAAAATTTGACATCGTAACGCCTGCAGAATCAGATGGGTTTGTCCGGATGGTCATTCCGGAACATGATGTTGAGCGTTTTTTAAAGGAAAAAGAGCTTGACCTCTCGTTTATGTTCCAGGATTTGGTCAGGTTCCGCGTCAATGTCTTCCACGAGCGCGGCACTCCTGCGGCTGCGCTTCGGGTGATCCCAACAAAAATCAGGACATTTGAAGAGCTGAACCTTCCGCCGGATGTCTTCAAGGAATTTTCCTCGCGCCAGCAGGGCTTTTTTCTCGTTGTCGGGCCGACGGGACACGGAAAATCAACAACGCTTGCCGCAATGGTTGACTATATGAATCGCATGCGCGCCGACCATATCATCACGATCGAGGATCCGATCGAGTATCTGTTTACGTCCGACAAGTCGCTTATTGTCCAGCGCGAGGTCGGCGTTGACACGTTTGAATTTCATAAAGCGCTTCGTTCGATGTTTCGGGAGGACGTTGACGTTGCAATGATCGGCGAAATGCGCGACCCGGAAACCATCGCAACCGCGGTCACCGCGGCTGAAACCGGCCATTTGGTGCTCTCGACTTTGCATACAAATAACGCAGCGCAGACCGTGGACCGCATTATTGATTCATTCGCCCCTGCCCAACAGCCGCAGATCCGGGCGCAGCTTGCCGCAACCTTGGTTGCGATTGTGTCCCAGCGCCTTATTCCGCGGATTGCCGGAGGGCTTATCCCCGCGGTTGAGATTTTGATTGCGACTTCTGCGGTCCGCACCGTGATCCGCGAAAACAAAATCCATGAGGTTGAGATGCTTATTGAAACCGGGCTTGAGCACGGAATGGTAAGTTTGAACCGTTCGCTCGTTGAGCTCGTAAAGCGGGGAGAGATTTCCGTTGATACCGCAATGCTTTACTCATTGAGGCCCGAGGAACTCCAAGTACTTCTCCGCTAAAAAATTCGAAGCACGAAATTCCCGCCAGAGGCGAGGATCGCCAAAGGCGGCGAAACTCGAAACAAATTCAAAATGATGAAAATCCAAAATTCAAAACCAATGATTTCTGTTATTCGAACATTTGAATTTTATACATTGTTTCGTATTTCGATATTCGAAATTCGAATTTTTTAAATTGTATGCCTTCCTACGAGTATACCGTTCGCGATAAGCAAGGAGTGCTTCAGTCGGGCATTGTCGAGGGGTCGTCGCAAGAAACGGTCCTCAACATTCTCCAGCGCCGCGGCTACACCGTGCTTTCGCTTATTGAAAAAAAGAAAGCCGGCGCTTTTACAATTCCGCTCTCCGTTCTCTTCGGACATGTAAGCTTGAAGGATATCGTTCTTTTGTCCCGCCAGCTTTCAACGCTTTTTGACGCGCAGGTTCCGGTGATCGAGGCGTTCCGGACGCTCGCCGAGGAAATAAAAAAACCCGAGTTAAAAGAAGCGCTGAATCAGATTTTAACCGATGTGTCAGGCGGCCTTTCTTTGTCGCAGGCATTTGCAAAGCACCCGCGGCTTTTTTCTTCGTTTTATATAAACCTCATCCGGTCCGGGGAAGAATCCGGGAAACTGCAGGAAGTGTTTTCGTACCTTGCCGACTACGTCGAGCGGAATTACTACCTCACGATGAAAGCGCGAAACGCAATGATTTACCCCGCATTTATACTATTCGCATTTATCCTCGTGATTATCCTCATGCTCATAGTCGTCATCCCCGGGCTTCTCGAGATATTCGAGGAAACCGGCCAGGAATTGCCGATCTATACCCGCGCACTTTTATATGTGTCAACATTCTTGAGGCATTACGGAATCATCCTTGCGGTTTTTATTGCAATATGTCTTGTGTTTCTCTTTCGCTGGAAGCGGACGCCTGACGGCGCGCTTTTCTTCGATCGCCTCATGATTCACTCCCCTATTATTGGGACGCTTTACCGGAAGCTTTACGTCGCGCGGCTTGCCGATAACCTTCAGATTTTGATTGCATCCGGCATTCCGATTCTGCGCGCAATCGAGGTTACAAAAGACGTTGTCGGAAATCTTGTGTTTGCGCGCGCGCTTGAGGCCGCTCATAAGGAAGTTCGCGGAGGCGGGACCATTTCATCAGCGTTTCGGGGGACGCCCGAAATTCCCATGCTCGTCACGCAGATGGTGCGGATCGGGGAGGCAACGGGCCGTCTTGATTTTATTCTTGAGAAAATCGCGAAATTCTACCGCCAGGAGGTGGATTCCACGGTTGATAATCTCGTCTCTTTGATCGAGCCCGTCCTTATCATGGTCCTTGGCGCCGGCATCGGCCTTCTCCTCATATCCGTCCTCATGCCCTTGTATAATCTCGTGGGGTCGTTCTAGGAAATGCAACTACGAAGGTACGATAACACTAAGAAGGTACGAATAGGTACCACCGTAAGAATATTAGAATATGATTCGTATTTTTCGCACCTATTCGTAACTTCGTAGTGGTTACTGTGGATAACCCCTTTATTGCGGTATTTTCGGGCTTCATTACAATAAGATATAGCAATACGTGCATAAAAAGGTCGAGATACCTTTCTATTAGCAATTTTGGTCGAATTATTAGAGCTTAAAAAACGATAATAAATGAGTAATATCTTTAATAAACCGCGAAACCTGAAAGTCGGGTTTACGCTTATCGAGCTTCTGGTCGTTATCGCAATTATCGGAGTCCTTGCCTCCATTGTCCTTGCCTCATTAAATACCGCGCGTCGGAAATCGCGCGATGCGCGAAGAATCTCCGATATCAAGCAGATTCAGCTCGGACTTGAACTGTATTTTGACGGCCCCGGCGGTTCACAGTATCCTGTGGCAACAGATAATATACTGGCTAACTGCGTGGCCGGAGGTCTTGCATTCGGCCTTGAGGTACTGGTACCGACCTATATGCCTCAGATTCCGCGCGACCCGAATGCTACTGGATTAGCTCTCTGCTACAGTTATGCCACCCCTTCTACCGGGACTCGGAGTACATACCATTTGGGAGCAGTGCTCGAAGAAACCGGCAGTTCCTTGTATAACCAGGATAAAGATTGCACATCTATTACCCCCGCAACGTGCGTGGCTGGCATTACTGCTACGTATACCGGCGGTGGGTTTAGCGGAGTACCAGCTGGGTCTCCTCTAGTAGACCCCGTATACGACGTAATTCCATAAATAGTGTTTCGGATGGAGGGCGTGACTCTACTCATATTCTTGTTTGGTACTGTTATCGGAAGCTTTCTCAATGTTGCGATTCGCCGCGGATACCGCGGCGAATCGCTTTTTGGGAGATCTCACTGCGAATCCTGCAGGAAGGTTCTTTCTCCTGCGGAGCTTATTCCGGTATTCAGTTTTTTGTGGCAAAAAGGAAAATGCCGGTCATGCGGCGCCGCGCTTTCTATTCAGTATCCGCTCGTTGAAGCCACAACCGGCATTCTTTTTGCCGCCGCCGCCTACCTGCTTTTTCCCGCGAATTTCTTCGATATTTCGATATTTGATTTTACTCGATTTTTGATTGTTCTTGTCAGCATTTCCGCCGCAATAGTCATTTTTGCCGTTGATCTCAAAGAAAAGATTATTCCCGAATGGCCGCTTCGGGTCTTGCTCACAGTAGGAATTCTTGCAAGTGTGTTTCGTGCGAGTGCCGCGTCTTCCGGCGGTATATCGTTTGACGCATTTTTTTGGAGTATACTATTTTCTGATTGGATAACGGCAATTTTAATTGCTTTTATATTCGCCGCACTTTGGTTTTTTTCAGGCGGCCGCTGGATGGGATTTGGCGATGTAAAGTTAATCTTGGGAACGTCGCTTATTGTTGGCTATCCCGCCTCTATTGCGGCATTTTTGTTCTCATTTTGGCTGGGCAGCATTGCCGGAGGGATTTTATTGCTTTCGCGCCGTGCCTCACTTAGGAGTCAAATCCCGTTCGGCCCCTTTATTCTTCTCGGAGCGCTCCTTGCCTATTTCATATCCCCATGGTTTTTTGAAACATCGCGCCTAATAGATGGCATATATGAGATTGTCTACTTAATTACGTAACAACTAACAATTAACAATTAACAATTAACAAAACCGCTGATTTCCATAAATGTGCCAAAAACCCCGCACCATGGGTTTAATCCCATAGTGCGGGGTTTTTTGATTTGTAAGGAGGGGGTATAATACAGGCATGCGTTTTTTGAGAGTTTTTACTGCACGATCTCGTGGGTACACCGCAATCGAAATGATTGTGGTTATTTCGATTATGGTTGCGATTACGTCTCTTGTTCTTGTCGGATTTGGGACGCTGAATAATACCGTTGCCTTGAATCGGGCGTCGAGGGAGCTTGCCGTCGGCTTGAGGCGCGCGCAGAATATGTCACTTGCAGTGAGCAGGAATCCTTCCTTTGCAGGCGAGGTCCCTCCCGCATACGGCGTTCACCTTGTTCTCGACGGAACAGGATACACTCTTTTTGCCGATCGCGGAAGTCCGAGAAATAAAAAATATGATTCATCAGATCCGTTCGAGATGATTTCTTACACTGTTTTTGAGCGGAACATTCGTATTAACCGTTTTCTTGATGTAGATGGAGATCAGATTACCCCCGCTGGAAATACACTTCACGTTATTTTTTCAGCCCCCGAAGCCGATCCGGTTATTACCGATGGAGATGGAAACACTGACGCAACTGGCTTATATGATAAGGTTGACATTATTCTTCAGTCGCTCTCCGGGGAAGAAAAAACTATCACGATCCGCGTAAGCGGGCAAATAAGCATACGCTGATGCGCAATTTTCAATTTTCAATTTTCAATTTTCAAGAAATAGAAGGCGGCTTCACCCCGTATATCAACTTCGGCTGTCCCGACGCGCTGTCGGGACGAAAACGAAGTTGCCGAAGTTGTATTACGGGGTTCACACTGATTGAGGTTGTGGTTGCGTTTGGGATTATTTTGGCTGCGCTTGTGGGGCCGGTATCCCTTATCATGCGAGGCCTCATTGATATTACATTTGCAAAAAATAAGCTTATTGCTTTGAATCTTGCGCAGGAAGGAATTGAGCTTGTGCGTCTTGCGCGGGAAAATAATGTGTTATGCGATGTTCTTGATGGCGGCGCAGTGGAAAGTATTCCGTGGGATGAGAATCCCGGAGGATCACCAAATAAACTTTATGATAATCCTCAGCCAAGAAGGGCTGATTCTCTGAATCTACTCGAGATCGGGTGCGGTCCCGATATGCAGTCTCCTCGATTTCAGCAAGCGGCGGGGAATGCCCAATTACGGTTTTATACGGGAGGATCTTTTCTGGGTTTTTACGGGCATCCGGGAGCGGGAGGGTCGTCAATCAATACACCGTTTTCCCGAGAAATTACGATAGAAACAATGGGGGTGGGCGGAGATCCCGATGACGCTATGAGAGTCACCTCAACCGTGACATGGACCGAGCGCGGATTGAATCGGAGCGTAGAGCTTAGAGACGTATTATATAATTGGAGATGATGAACTGTCAGAATAAAAAAAATTACGGTTTTACGATCCTTGAGCTTACCGTGAGCGCGGGGCTTCTTGCGGCACTTGCGGTCTCCGCAATTTCCATCATGATTGCGGTCTCAAAAGCCCAGACAAGTGTTGAGCGCTCCCAGTCAGCAATTGACAATATCAGATTCTCGCTTGAACTCATCACCAAAGAGATGCGCGTCGGGACGGACTATGCGTCATTTTCGTGTTCCGGCTTTTCCGGGATCACATTTACGACGTCAGCCGGGGACACCCGCATATATTATCTTGATACGGCACAAAAACAGATTATGCGTTCAAAAACAAACGATTGCGATGACGCAGTTCAATTCACTTCGGAGGAAATTCAGGTAGAGAGATTCGGCGTGATTTTACGGGGTCATGAATCTGCTATGGAGGACGGCCAGCCGTGGGCAACCATAAGTTTGCGGGTGACAGTTCCTGATCCAAAAGGCACATCCGGATTTTCCATGGATCTGCAGACGTCAGTTGTTCAGAGAATCCGCGATTATTACTAGAACCTATCTCAAAAATCTCTTTCGTCACGAAAACCTTGAATTTCGAGCGAAAACCATGAAGAGCGAGGAGGACTATTGGGTGATAATCCGACGAGCTCTGAATGGTTTGCAGCCGAAATTCATGATTTGCAGTAGAATATGGATTCTTGAGATAAGTTCTAACATGTTTTGCACATAGTCATGAATGCGTTATCCAATTTTTTCAAGATACCGTTCGAGGGACGTCGCGGCGTTGCGCTTCTTTTGGTCATGTCTATTGTTGCGGCGCTTGCCTCAATCAGTTTTGCGATGTTCAGCATTGTGTATTCCCAGCTTCAGATATCAGGGGATCTTGGCGACTCATTTATTGCGCTTTACGCGGCAGACGAAGGGATTGAAAAGTATTTGTACGAAGATCGCGTCGATCCTGCCAATTTTTGCCAAGGAACAGATTTAACCACTGCTCCGTGCAGCGTTGACAATTCAAACGCGGATTTTACAAATTCGAATGCATTTAGCGGCGGGTGCTATTACGCTCTGTTGACAAAGACCGAATATAGCGGCGAGCCAACGCTTGCGAATAACACGCTTCAAGTTACCGGCCAATCAACGTGCGGGAATGGAATTTCCCGTTTTGTCCGCCGCGCGTTTGATCTCACCTATGTCGGCCCTGCACCCGCACCATAATCTTCCGGCTGACCGCGGCGCCGCAAAAGACCGGATTCAAAAACTTCGGAAGGAAATCAACCGGCATCGCTATCTTATCCATGTTTTGAACCGCGAGGAGATTTCCGAAAGCGCGCTTGACTCCTTGAAGTACGAGCTTTTTGTGCTTGAGGAGAAATTTCCGGACCTTGTAACGCCCGATTCCCCAACCCAGCGTGTTGCCGGAGAAGTTCAAAAGGGATTCACAAAAGTGCGCCATAGAGTCCCCATGCTTTCTTTGGTGGACGTATTTTCTTTTGAGGAGCTTCGAGCGTGGGAGGAGCGGATTTTGAAACTTGATCGAAAAGCGGGAAGCGCAGGATATTTTGCCGAGCTTAAAATAGACGGATTTGCAATTTCCCTTATTTATGAAAACGGGGTTTTCGCGCGCGCATCCACGCGCGGCACCGGGAAAGAAGGAGAGGATGTTACGCAAAACATAAAAACGATTGATTCAGTTCCGCTTTTAGTCGGCGTGTCAGATGGCATGGAAAAAAGACATGAGGTGAAGTCGCTTCTTCGGC
>CAYHJX010000021.1:0-12852 GCA_964357005.1 uncultured Candidatus Saccharibacteria bacterium
ATAATCCAGCTTATATACATAGTGGTGTCCTATCAACGATTATCCAAATATGACTGAAGAATAATGGCGGCCGCTTGTGCGTCTATACCTTTTTCGCCTGATGGTTTTACCGACGCGATACGCGTTGTCAACAGCTCGTTTTGAAAAAAAATCGGCAGCGAAAGCGCTCGCTCGAGTTTTTTCCCGAACGCGCGCACCTTTTGTGCGCTGGGGCCTTCTTTCCCGGATTCTTCGACCGGAAGCCCCAGAATAACCGCTTGGGCATATTCTCTTTTTGCCGCGGTCTTGATCGCCTGGATCCGCCTGCGGTCAGTACCCGCTTCTGCGACGCCTCGCGGAAATGCAATCCTGCCGTCATCATCCGACACCGCAATGCCGGTCCGTTTGTCTCCGTAATCAATGCCGAGAAACCGCATATCTATACAATGGCGATACGCCTATGGTTCCAATTATACCACGGTAAGAATCCTCGTTCCATCTTCAAAAAGCGCAATAGTATGCTCAAAATGCGCAGCATACGACCCATCTTTTGTCCGGAACGTCCATCCATCTCGATCAACCGTCACTGCTCCACTTCCCAATGTTGCCATGGGCTCAATCGCGCATACCATGCCTTCTTTCAGAACCAGACCCGTTCCTTTTGTTCCGTAATTCGGAATGAGCGGATCCTCATGAAGCTCATATCCGACACCGTGTCCCGCAAGCCCGCGCACAATGCCGAGGCCGCACGACCGCAAGAACGCTTCAATGCGGCTGCTGATATCGCCAACTCGCTTCCCGACCCGCGCCTCGTCTATCCCCGCGCGAAGCGCGGCCTCCGTATCCCGAATAAGACGAGCTGCTTCGGGAGACACATGGCCGATCGGAACCGTCAGGGCCGCATCGGTGATAAGCGGTTTTCCCGCATAGCGCGAAAATCCCTGGGAAGGACCTTTAGGCCAGCCCATTCCGATGTCAATCGCAAGAATATCGCCGTCCGCGAGCACGCGGCTGCTCTTCGGAATCGCATGAACCACCTCGTCATTTATCGACGTACAGATGACCGCGGGATACGGAGGCGAATCGTCAATCCGATATCCCTTGAACACCGGAATGCCGCCTGCCTCATCTATGAGTTTTTCCGCAAGGCGGTCAAGATCGCCCGTAGACACGCCAATCCTCGCGGCTTGCTTTAGGTTGTCAAGAATCATGGCAAGACGCGCGCCGCATTCTCGAAGCACCTCAATTTCCTCACTCGTCTTCGTTCGGATCGCCATACCAATTCTAGGAACGTGTCCGCCATGTACTCCCAAGGCGGCGAGAAAGAATACGAATGATATCTTTTGAAACAACCGCTGGATCGCGTTCGCCATCCACCCGGATGAGGCGCTTCCTTTTTTCAAAATACCGAATGACAGGCATGACATCACGCGTAAAGTACCGCATTCGATTCTTAATTGCGCGATCTGCATCATCTCTCCTGCCGCGGGCCCTTAACCGTTCTGTCACCGTGTGTTCACTCACATCAAGATAAATGCAAAGCGCTTTTGGTCTTTTGTGCCATGTGAGCACTTCATCAAGAAGTTTTACCTCTTCAAGGCGCCGCGGGGCGCCATCAAAAATAAAATGCTTATCTGCCGCGCCTTCCACAATCATCTCCCGCAGCCACGCAAACACAGGGAACCACCAGGGAAACAGCTTCCCGTGCTCCATCAGGGTGCGGGCAATGCGCGTCGTGGGATTCGAATATTTTTGAATAAGCTCGCGAAAAAACCGCCCGGTTTCCATGTGGTGCGCCCGCTTCCCGAGAATAGAAAGAAGTATCTCTGCTTGCGTGCCTTTTCCTGACCCGGATCGGCCGACGACGCAGATGGTAAATTTTGACGATACATCCTTCATCGCATACCAGCGGCTCTACGCCCGTGGACGAAACGCCGCCTCTTACATTATATATGCTCGTATTCGCGCATAACGAGCTGCGCATTAATCTGCTTAATCGTCTCAATGACAACCGAAACAACGATAAGAAGCGCGGTCCCGCCAAGGGTAAGCGCCTGAACATCAAGAATGCCCCGGACGAGTATCGGAAGAATTGCAATAGCGCCCAAAAACAATGCCCCGGCAAGCGTGATGCGGTTTAAAATCCGGGTCAGGTACTCTGCGGTCGGACGTCCGGGGCGAATGCCGAGAATAAATCCCCCCTGCTTTTGGAGATTATCCGCAATCGCCTGCGGATCAAATGTCACCGCGGTATAGAAATACGTAAACGCAAATACGAGAACGAAATACGCGACGCCGTACGTGATTTGGTTGTTGAATACGGTTATGAGAAACTGCGCGATTGTCTGGACGGTCGCATGGGGAACGGTCGCAAGAAAACTGCCGATAAGGCCGGGGAACAAAATAATGGACACCGCAAAGATAATGGGAATGACGCCCGCCTGATTCACCCGAAGCGGCAGGTGCGTTGATACGCCGCCGTACATCCGCATGCCGCGAATCCGCTTTGCATAGGAAACGGGAATATTTCGCTGGCCTTCGGTGATGATGACAACGCCGGCGATGACGGCCAGTGACACCAGGACAAATGCCGCAAGAACCGGTATCCGTTCCGGCGTAAACGTGAATAACTCCTGCCGGAGCGCCAAGGGGACGCCTGAAACAATACCGGCAAAAATAAGAAGCGAAACGCCGTTCCCCAATCCTTTCTCCGTGATGAGCTCCCCGAGCCACATGAGAAATATCGTGCCCGCGGTTGCCACAATCATATTAACCGCATATTCGAAAAGCGAAAGACCGGGAATTACCTGATTTCGTATGAGAAGAATCAACAAACTGTAGGACTGGATAAGCGCCAAGGGGATCGTAAGAACCCGCGCGTATTGGTTAAAGCGCGTGCGTCCGGCCTCGCCTTCTTCTTGATACATTTCCTTGAGGCGCGGAAAAAGCATTGTCATAAGCTGCATGATAATCGACGCCGTGATGTAGGGCCCGACGCCGAGCATAACAATCGAGAGATTGTCGAGCACTCCGCCGGAAAAAATATTGAGAAGGCCAAAGAACTGATTTCCTTCGAGAAACGATTTGAGGCGAAGCGGGTCAACACCCGGCACCGGAATCGAAGCAAGAACGCGAAATACAAGAAGAACGCCAAGGATAAATAAAACCTTTTTCCGAAGATCGGGAACCGTAAAGAGAAGTGCAAATTTCTGAAACATGGCTATGTGCGCTTCGCGTCTGCCGCGCGCGAGAACGAAACATGTGTAAATACGAACTTTTGATTTTTGGATCCGCCTCCCACGATCTTCACGCGCGGAATCCGCCCGTGTGCGCGCCGGACAAGACCCTTTGCAAAAAGCGTCTCCGGCGAAACAATGTCACCGGGAGAAAAGCGCCGCTCAATCGCGCGGACAGAAACTGCCGTTGGCTTTTCCCGGAACGACGGGAATCGGTATCCCCGCAGTTTCGGAATCCGTTTCAGAATGTCCCGTTCCGGCGGCCGGAATTTTGCGCCGGCGCGCGCGTGCTGTCCCTTGATGCCGCGGCCGGAATACGTGCCCCGCTTTCCGCCACGCCCGATCCGGCGCGACCGGCGCAGTGACGATGGCCGCATCATATGATGTAACTGCATGGTTTTATTGCGTGCGCGCCCGCAGAGTCCGGAACGCCTCAATAACCGCGCGCGCGTTGTTTAATTTGTTCGGCGTCCGGGAAAGAATTTTTCCCGTAATGTTTTTTATCCCCGCAAGCTCCGCAATGATTCGCACGGGGCCCCCGGCCGTCATGCCGCGCCCGTGAGACGCGGGCTTCAAAACGACTTTTGCAGCGCCCTTTTTTGCATATACGGCATGAGGAATTGATTTCGATTGCGTAAGCGGAACATCAATCATGTGTTTTCGCGCCTGATGGACCGCTTTGTCAATGGATGACGTCACGTCTGACCCCTTTCCGACCCCCAGTCCGACCCTGCCGTTTCTATTCCCGATGACGACCGATACGCGAAATGAAAACCGCCGGCCGCCCGAAACAACCCGTGCGGTTCGCCGGACATCGAGAACTTTTTGATCATATTCCGGGCGTTCCCGCTCCCGAACATGCGCTTTCCGATCCCGTGGACGTGCCATAATACGTATCAACGAATAGCGAATTTCTTTCGAATATACGAATAGAGAAATTCGCTTATTCGTACTGATTCGTTATTCGTTGATTTCGCTTTAAAACTGTAATCCGCCTTCCCGTGCTCCCTCCGCGACCTTTTGGACAATGCCGTGATACCTATACCCGCCTCGGTCAAACACCGCGCGGGAAATTTTTTTCTCTTTGGCGCGCTCCGCAACGAGCTTCCCTGCTCCGAATGCGGCGTCCATACCCGCACCCGTTTTCGGCTTCTTCCCTTTCGGGCGGACATCGCGATCGCTTGCCGAAACAATCGTTTTTCCCGATACGTCATCAATCAGCTGGAGCCATACGTGACTTCATGAACGGAATACAGAAAGACGCGGACGCGCGTTCGTGCCTTTGATGCGGGCTCGTATCCGAATGCGGCGCCGGAGCCGTTTTTCTTTTTTAATATTCTTTTTCTTCATATGATGCGTTCCGGAATACTATGCGCTTGATGCGACTGCTTTTTTCCCTGCTTTGCGCCGCACGACCTCGCCTTGGTAGCGAATTCCCTTTCCTTTATACGGCTCGGTCGGCCGAATTGAGCGGATATGCGCCGCAACCTCGCCTACAAGCTCTTTATCGATTCCGGACACAACAATGACGTTTTTCTCAACGGAAAATGCAACGCCGCGCTTCGCGGGAATCTTTACCGGATGGGAAAATCCGATCTGCATGACAAGGGTCGTCCCCTCAACCGCCATGCGATACCCCACCCCTTCAAACTCAAGGCGTTTTTCAAATCCCTTTGTCACGCCTTCCACCATGTTCGCAACAAGCGAGCGGACAAGCCCCCAGAGCGCCGGAGTTTTCTTCGTCTCCCGCGCGGGCTTGCACCATATTTCATTCCCATCCACGCTGACCGAAATCTCCCTTGGTATTTCGCGCGACACCTCTCCTTTCGGTCCCCGCACGGAAATTGCCGCGCCATCTATTGATACCGTGACACCGTCGGGAATCGCAATCGGCTTTTTTCCAATCCGGCTCATCTCGTTAGAAACAGATCGCGATCAAATCGGATCCTCTCTGTTTTATTTTATGTACTGTATAAAAACTTCTCATTTTCATATGTCTTCCCGCTGCCGCGATCGCGGTTTCTCACGGGACTCATATTACCATACTTCCGCAATCAGCTGTCCTCCGACTTTTTCCTTGCGCGCATCCACGGCGGTCATAATCCCCCTTGGCGTTGTTATGAATAGCGTCCCGCGATGGCGGGCCGGGGTGATTTTTTTATACGGCGCATACACCCTCCGGGACGGCTTTGACAAAATTTTCACGCCGTGAACCGCCGGTTCGCCATCCTTGTACTGAAGGGTGATTTCAATTGTTTTTCTCACCCGCTTTCCCTTTACGTCAATCTCGCCGACAAGCCCCGCGCGTGAGAGCGCGTGCGCGATACTAAGCTTAAAACGGGAATGGGGAATAGAAACCGTTTCGCGCCCGGCTGTATTCGCGTTTTTCACCCGTATGAACATGTCCGAAATGGGATCTGCCATATTTGTTGAAATTTATGAGCTCATTTGCAGCGAAATAAATTTCACCACAAATATGAGCACCCCGTTAGATAACTGGTATGCGGCTTGTTTTCGGACATCGAAGTAATATTCCTTTTTCATTAAAATATCCATTTTCATTAATTTTATCTAACGGGGTAAGGTTTGGCGGCTAAACTTTCTTCTCCACCCGTTTGCGGATCGAAAGTTTAGACCAAGCCCTCACCAGCTTGATTTTTTTACTCCGGGAATTTCCCCTCGGTTTGCAAGTTCTCGAAAACAGATTCTGCACAAGTCAAAATCGCGCAAATACCCGCGCTTCCGTCCGCACCGGAAGCACCGCCGGACAACCCGCGACTTGTATTTCGGTTTCTTGAGGGATCGTGCAATGACGGATTGTTTTGCCATAGTACAACTACGAAGTTACGAATGTGTACGAAAGTACGAATGGCGCACTCATGGTAGTATTCGTATGTTCGTACCTATTCGTACATTCGTAGTGATTCATCATTGTTGTATCGGAAATCCGAGTAATTGGAGGAGTCGAATGCCTTCATCGCGGCTCCGCGCCGTTGTCACCATAGTCACCTCAAACCCAAACAAAAATCGGTAGTCCTCACCGATCATCTCTGGAAATACTATATGTTCTTTTATGCCGATTGTCAAATTGCCTTTCTGGTCAAATGACGACTGGCTGATTCCATGGAAATCGCGCGTGCGGGGAAGCGCAATGTTGATAAGGCGCGAAATAAAGTCATACATCCGTTTGCCCCGGAGCGTCACCTGGTATCCTATCACAAGACCCTCGCGCGTTTTAAACGACGCAATCGCTTTTTTTGCGGACCGGGGAGCGACTTTCTGTCCGGTGATAAGCGACAGATATTTCTGAATTTCTTCCCGCTCTTTTTCATCGCGAATCCGCCCCACACCGCAGTTAAGAACGACTTTTTCTATCCGGGGAATCGCCATCACGTTTTTGTACCCGAAAGCCGCCCGCATTGCCGGAATAACCTCCTTTCTATATTTTTCTTCGATTGAAACCGTTTGCTTAGTCATATATCTTTGCCGCAGGATTTGCACACGCGGACTTTTGATCCATCGCGTACGTGCTGCCCGATCCGGACAGGTGCGCCGCACGACCTGCATATCATCATTGCCCGGGATGCCGGAATAGGAGCTGGCTTTTCAACGCGTTCTCCTTTCTGACCTTGGCGCCGTGATCGGACATGGCGCTTCTTCATGTTGACTCCCTCGACAACAATTTTCTCTTCATGAGGAAACACGGCAAGAATCTTCCCTTCTTTTCCTTTATCATTCCCGGCACTGATTTTCACTTTGTCTCCTTTTTTGAATTTCATATTACAACTACGAAGTTACGAATGGATACGAAAGTACGAATCGCTTTTTTCATTATTCGTATATTCGTGTGTATTCGTACATTCGTAGTGGCTCATACAACTTCTTCTGCAAGTGAAATTATTTTTGAAAACCCGCGGTCGCGGAGCTCCCGCGGCACCGGACCAAATACCCGCCCGCCCCGCGGCTCAAACCCGTCAACCAAAATTGCGGCATTGTCGTCAAAACGAACATACGACCCGTCAGAACGCCGGTATGACGCGCGGGTTCTCGTGATAACCGCGCGAACCACATCTTTCTTTTTCACTGCTTTCCGCGGCTCGGCTGTTTTCACCGACGCAACGACAATATCACCGAGCCGCGCATAGCGGCGGCTGGACCCGCCAAGAACCCGGATCACCTGGATGAGTTTAGCTCCGGAGTTATCGGCAACGGTAAGCATACTGCGAAGTTGAATCATAGAAATTGTGTTAGCGCCCTTATTCCCCTTCGGCGACTTTGGGCGCGCGCGATACGCGCTCAACAATCCGCCACCGCTTGTCTTTTGAAATCGGCCGCGACTCTTCAATGATCACAATGTCACCCGCCTTCGACTCCCCTTCAGGATCATGCGCTTTGCATTTTTTCGACATGCGATAATACTTTCCGTATTTCGGGTGCTTTACTAGACGGTCAATACGAACCACGGCGGTTTTCGCCGATTTGTTCGATATAACAGTTCCCTTCAGACGTCTCATATGTTTGGTGTAGAGTGGCGTGCGGTTAATATGCGGGCAATATCCTTTTTTACTTCCCTGAGCTCTCGGACATTTTTCACTTTCTTTTGCGCGAGCATAAACCCGAGCTCCTCCGCCCGCGCCCGCTTGTCGTGCAAAAGTTCATCCAGCTCCTTTTTCGTTTTTTTCGCAAGGTCGCTTTGCTTCATGATAGATATTGAGGTCATTACTTTTTTACGAATCTCGTTTTTACCGGAAGCTTATGCGAGGCGCGCCGCATCGCCTCCTCCGCAATTTCAGGGGGAATCCCGTCCATTTCAAAGAGTATCCGCCCCGGCTTGACCGCAACGACATAATGATCAACCGACCCTTTCCCGCCGCCCAATGTCACCTCGGGTGGTTTTTTCGTAATGGGTTTGTCGGGAAAAATGCGAATCCAGATTTTGCCGCCTTTTTGGGCGTAGCGCGTCATGGCGCGCCGGGCCGCCTCGATTTGGCGCGCCGTAATCCAGTGCGCGTCAAGCGATTTGAGGCCGTAGGAGCCAAACGAAAGCTCGGTCCCTCGCGATTCAATACCGCGGGAAACCCCTTTTTGCCATTTTCGATGTTTTACCTTCTTCGGTTGTAACATATTTTTATTTCAATTCAATCGTTATCAAGCCATATTTTTTAATTTCCGATGGCGAATGAATCGTATGCGTGTATGTGTGATTGACTGCCTTTACTTTCCGCCTCAAAACGCGCCCAGTAAAATTTTTCTTTTTCGGATTCCATTCTCTTAAAACCAAGGTGTCCCCTTTCGATATCTTGAAATCAGCGAGCCGTGTTTCCACGTTTTTCTTCCTCGATTTCACGAGTTTGAAAAACTCGGGGCGGATTTTCTTTTCAATAGTTCTCATAATCTTTATACAGCGTTTTCTTTTTTGTCCTTATCAAAAATATCGCCCTTATAAATCCACACTTTGACTCCAATCGTCCCGTATGTTGTGTGCGCCGTTCGCTCTGCGTAATCAACGTGGGCGCGGAGCGTCTGAAGGGGAATTCGCCCTTTCCGAAGCCACTCGTAGCGCGCCATTTCAGCCCCGTCAAGGCGGCCTTTCAAAGAAACCTTCACTCCCTTCACGTCCCGTGATGCGGAAATTTTTTCAACCGACTGCTTCAAAATCCGGCGAAACGGAATCCGCTTTTCAATATCGTCCACAATCATCTGTGCCGCAATCGCGGCATGCGTTTCCGGCGCGCGCACCTCCTCAATGGTAAGCCGAATGTCATGCGGTTTTGCGATCATTTTAAACCGCTTGCGGATGCGAGCAAGCTCTTTTTGAATGCTGCGCTTCAAATCTTCGGCGCCAGACCCGCCCCGCCCGATCACAATGCCGGGCCGCGACGTCTTTACAATCACGTGCATGCTCGTTGGAGAACGCTCGATTTCAATATGCTCGATATGCGCGTTGCGGAGCTTTTTTTCAAGCCATTCCCGAAGAAGCGTATCCTCCCGCAAATTCGGAACAAATCGCTTCGCGTCAAACCAGCGCGACTTCCATTGCGTCGTTTTTCCGATGCGAAAAATGTACGGGTGTACGCGATGGGTCATAATACTGTTCTATTGCTTCGCTTGTTAAATGTTAGAATGTTTGATCGTTCTCCGCCAACTGGCGGATCACTCGTTAGAACCGATTAACGATTTCAACGGTTTGAACGTATAACTTGTTTTTCTTTGGTGCCAAGCACCAACGTGACATGGCTCGTTCGTTTTCGGATCCGCGCCGCTCGCCCGAACGCCCGCGCACGAAAGCGCTTCTGGACCGGGCCGCCATCGACCGTAATACGGCGTACGACCAAATCGTCTTCGGAAAGCTGGAAATTATTCTTCGCGTTCGCAACCGCGGACTTCAAAAGCTTCAGGAGCGGATGCGACGCGCGCTTTGTCAAAAACCGAAGCCGGACTTCGGCGTCCCCGACACTCATCCCCCGTATTGCACTCACAACAAGCCGCACTTTTCGAGGCGCAATTCGCATATGATTCAGTTCTGCTGTTACGTCATTCATACGATGTTACGATTTTGCCGCTTCTTCGGCTTTCTGTTCAAGCTCTTTTTGAATTTTCCCTCCGTGCCTCACGAATTTCCGAGTCGGAGAAAATTCGCCAAGCCGGTGCCCCACCATGTCCTCCATGATTCGCACTTCGACAAATTGCTTTCCATTATGGACGCCAAACGTATACCCGACCATCTCGGGAGTAATCACGGAATCGCGGGACCATGTTTTAATCACGGTTTTCGATCCCGGCGTCACCCGCGTCATATGCTTCGTGATTGACGGATGAACATACGGGCCTTTTTTTATGCTGCGAGTCATAGGTGTGATGCTAATGATGCGAATGGAATGCTAATCTACAAATTACGAATACGTTTTTTTACCATATCAGTGATTCGCCAGATTCGTATGTCATTCGTAGATTGGCATCATTGCTTACTTTCTTCTCCGCGACACAATAAACACATTCGACTTTTTCCGCTTGTTTCGCGTTTTTACGCCGCGCGCGGGCTTGCCCCAGGGCGTTGCAGGACCCCGCCTGCGCCCGATAAGCGTCCGCCCTTCGCCTCCGCCGTGCGGATGGTCAACAGGATTCATGGCAGTTCCGCGGACAGTCGGACGAATGCCCATGTGGCGGGACCGGCCCGCTTTTCCTATGGTCATAAGCGAGTGTTCGGGATTTGACAGTGCGCCGATTGACGCCCAGTTGTCCGAGCGGATCATCCGCACTTCTTTTGACGGAAGCTGGATGTGGGTATAGGCGCCTTCCTGCGCAATCACAAGGGCGCCCGACCCTGCGGAGCGGACAAGCTGTGCTCCGCGGCCTCGCTCAAGCTCGATATTGTAGACCGTAGTCCCAATGGAAATCTCTTTGAGCGGCATCCGATTTCCGATTTCAACCGGCGCACGTTCCGAAGAAATAATTTCTGCGCCAACCTTCAAACCCTGCGGCGCAAGAATGTAGCGCCGCTCGCCGTCTTGATACACGACGAGCGCAATAAAACTCGTCCGGTTCGGATCGTATTCAATGGATTCGACGCGGCCGGGCACGCCGATTTTCTCGTACTTAAAATCAATATCACGCCAAAGCCGTGCCGCGCCGCCCCCTTTGTGGCGCGTTGTAATTTTTCCCTGCGAATTTCTCCCTCTCCGGCGATGAAAACCGGACGCAAGCGGTTTATGGGGCTCGCGCCGCGTCAGCGTTGACTTCCAATCAATGACTTCGGTCCCGCGCCGTGCCGGCGATGTGGGGTTATACTTTTTCATTGTAAATCAAGGGTAGCTCCTTTTTCTAATGTAACAACTGCTTTTTTAAAGCCCGACTTCCATCCGATCTGGCGCCCGCGCCGCCTCATCTTTGCGGGCATGGAAACCACATGAACCATGCGGACCCTAACACCGTACTTTGACTCAACCGCGCGCGCGACTTCACGCTTGTTTGCTCCGGACGAAACGACAAATGTGTATTTTCCGCCTTTTCCCTCGCGCACGGTCTTTTCCGTAATGTGTGCACGCTCAACAAGCGGCGCAACCCCAAACCGAATAGAAGGTTCTTTTGCGTCGACTTTCGGGGCCTCGGACGGCCGGGGCGCCAGCTCTTTCCGAAATTCATTCCGTTCGCCTGTCTTTCTCCGCTTAAAAAATTTGTTGAGAAATGCCATCGTGTTTTATTTCCTCACCAATGATTCTAATGACCGTCGGGGAACCAAAATATACGAATATTCGAGGAGATCATGTGCGGTCGTATTTCGTACATCTTCCACGTGCGCATACGGAAGATTCCGAATCGCGCGATATGCGCGCTCGTCTTTTCCGGGAGTAAGCACCAAAACACCATTTCCTCTTTCGATCTGCGCAAATTCTTTTTGCGAAGAAAAATTGTGAAATAGTTCTTTCGCGTGCTTTGTCTTTGCTTCCGGAAATGACAAATCCTCCAAAATAAGAAGCTCGTGATCCCGCGCTTTTCGGGAAAGCACGGTGAAAAGCGCTTTCCGCGCCATTTTTTTATTTATCTTTTTTTTGTAGGATTTTTCTTTCAAAGGGCCGTGGGTCACCCCGCCTCCTTTCCACAGGGGAGACCGAATTGATCCGTGGCGCGCTCTACCGGTTCCTTTTTGCTTCCACGGCTTTCTTCCGCCACCGCGGACTTCCGCACGATCTTTTGCGTGCGCGGTCTTCTGCCGCCTGTTTGCCGCCTGCGCAACCGCGACCTGGTATACCAAGTCGGAATTCCACTTCAAGCCGAATATCGCATCCGGAAGATCAATAGTCCCGGCCTCATTCCCTTTTTGATTGTATATTTTTGTTTGCATTGTCGTATCAAATATCGAATTGGGAATTACGAATTGCGAATTGCGAAAACCATCATTCCTTATTCTTTATTCGGTATACGGCGTTCCCCTAATTTCAATAAGCGTTCCGCGCTTTCCCGGAATTGCGCCTGAAATTGCGAGCACATGCTCATTCGGGTCGATTTTTGCAATCGTAAGATTCCGGACCGTAATCCGGTCGCCGCCCATGCGACCTGCCATTTTCATTCCTTTGACCACGCGGCCTCCTGCGCGGCCCCCGCCGCCTCCAATGGAGCCCGGCTCCCGGTGAGCATGCTTTGTGCCGTGCGTCTTGGGGGCGCCATGAAAGCCATGGCGCTTTACCACACCCTGAAATCCCTTTGACTTGGAAATACCGGAGACCTTAACCGCATCTCCCTCAGAAAACTGGGTTACGTCAAGTGTTGTTCCGCGCTCGGGCTTTTCCGACGTCCGGAATTCCCGGACGTACCGGAAATTCCCGAGATTTTGGAAATGTCCTTTTTGCGGCTTTTTGATGCGGCTCTCTTTGCGCGCGCCAAACCCGACTTGAACCGCCTCATACCCGTCTTTTTCCTGCGTTTTTACCGTAAGCACAACATTCGGCAATGCCCGAACAAGCGTCACCGGGACGCTGTTCCCTTTTTCGTCAAACACCTGCGTCATATTCAATTTTTCACCAAGAAGCAGTTTCATATAGTATATAGGTAAACACCCCGCACTTTTGGTGCGCGCCATTTCAGCGCACCGCGCTTCGCCCATGAAGGATGCGCTATTCGCGCACGCGCGTTGCGGGAC
>CAYHJX010000022.1:0-12080 GCA_964357005.1 uncultured Candidatus Saccharibacteria bacterium
ACTAACCAACTACTTCTACCCGCAGGAACTGTGAACAACGCGATTAAATCTTACATGATAGTATAGCGGGATTTGTAAAAAGTTAAAATCGTTCGGCCACTTCGCTCGTTAAAATCGTTCAAATCGTTAAATAATCGGAGTTGTTATAATCGGCTTCAACGACTATAACGATTTTAACGTTTTTAACGCTCTAACCGAACATTAATGTGCATAAGTGAGCGTTTTTTCTCGTACCTATGTGATATAATGAATACGTGGCGCACAAAGCCCGTGCATTTTGGTTGAAGAAAGTAGGGTCAGCCGGTCCCGCGTTTTTCGTTGCTCTCCCAATACTTCTCGGACTCTACCTTTTGTATGCCGCAAGCGACCATACGGACAAACTCGCGGCATCGCTCGGGCAAGAGAAAACGCAAAGCGCCGGCATAAATGTGCTCTTCCTTGACCCGGACGAAGACGGATTGAAAAACTGGGAAGAGGAACTCTACGGAACAAACCCGAATAACCCCGACTCGAACGATAACGGCGTATCTGACCGCGATGAAGTGCTTTCTTCGAAAATTTCGGGAAACGCCGGTGTGAACGGATCGCCTCCAGAGGAAGCAAATCTCACCGAATCAATCATCGGAGCATTTATTGAAAAAGGCGGCGCAGTCGCAATCACAAAAGGCAGAGAGGGGTATACAATTACGTCAGAGCTCCTTGTAGAGGAAATCGAACGGCTTTCAAAAGAAGGATCGCTTCCGCGTCCCGTTCCCGCAACTCCCCTTGAGGCGCTTTCCATCCGCACGTCGGACGACACAAGCCCGGAAGCCGTACGAGCATACCTCAACGCGGCCGCGGCCATTATCTCCAAAAACGCGAGCGGCCTTAAAAAAGACAATCTCGATCTCCTTGTTGAAATCATCCAGTCAGGCGACTTTGCGCGCCTCAAGGAATTTGCCGCGTACCGCGAGGCGGCAGAGCAAATAGTCCGCGACCTCGGAGAGCTTCGCGTGCCGAAAAATCTTTCGTGGTACCACGAGCGCCAGCTCTTTCTCATGAACCAGATGGCGATTCACGTCGCGGCGTTTGAAAACACGGAACAAGATCCGTTAAAGACCCTTGCGCTTGTTGAGCCGAATATCCAAGTGAAAGAGGCGCTGCTCATTCTCAACCGGAATGATCTCTGGGAATGGCTCGCGAACCAAAAAATCGTTTTGAAGCCGAACGATACGGCGTATTCAATTATCTATTAATCGAACGCGAGGTGATTCCAAAAACTGTCTGGAAAAAAATGTTCGAAGGCGTCCTCGTTGCCCAGCTCGTCTTGGCACCTCTTTTTATGCCGCTTGCGACGCGCGCGGAAGATGTTGATCCGGCATATCCGTCTGACCCCGGCGGGCTTGATGAACCAACCGGCACGTCGTATCCGTCTGATCCAGGCGGGCTCGACGAGCCCGCAGGCGGCGGAAGCAGTAGTTATGGCCTTGGGAACCTCGGCGGCATTCTTTCGTCATCCGGCGTTTCCTGCGGCGGTTCAGGCGGATCCGGCGGGTTTTTGGGCTCTATGTTCGGGGACGCTTTAGGAAGCGTCGGGGGTGTGTTTGGGGGATTTTTGGGCGGTAGCGGCGGGAGCGCGGGAAGCATTCTTGGCGGAATCGGGGGGTCGGGCGGCGGAGGCGAAGTACCGGTGGGCGACAAAACAGTGAGGAACGAGACAGCGCGCATTCGGGGAAATACCGGAGAACTCGTCAAAAAAGAGTGCGTTCTTGACCCGATTGCAAAAGCGATTTCTGCAGTACTCCTGAAATCCCTCGGAACCACCATTATTTCATGGATTCAGAATTCGAATGTCGGATTTATCCAAAACTACGAGGCGGAGTTTCGGAGCATCAGACAAAAGGCAAGCACGGAATTTCGCGAAAATCTTTCAAAAACACAGATGGGAGGAAACGCAAATGCGTATACAAACTACATCCTCGGTCTGCCATCGCAAGATAGCGGAGGATTTCTCACCACGTATAACTGCCCGATTCCGCAGGTCCGCGACGGAAGCTTCTATACCAACTTTGACAATGGCGGATGGCCTGCATTTTTGGGAATGATGGGAAATTCTTCCTGCAATACCGAAGGCGCACTTCTCCTTGCGATCGACGGAGAAACGAAAAAAGTCGAAAACAGGGTAACCGCAGAGGTTCTGCGCGACCAAACAAATCGCGGGTACCGGGGGTATGGAGTCGAGACAAAAGAAAACTGCGAAATGCAATTTGATGAAAGTACCGGAGAACAAAGGGAAGTGTGCAATATCGAAACCGAAACCCGCACACCGGGCGAAAACATTGCAGACCTTTCGAACCGGATTTTCGGGTCAGGGATTGACTGGACCATAAATTCGGACGAGGTGAACGAGGCAATTACGTCGTCAATACTATTTATCATTGATACGCTCGTCACGTCATCAAGCGGATCAAACGGTCAAGGAGTATATGCCCCGGCTCTTTCGAGTTCGGTAGAGTCATCCCCCGGTGTCTTTTCTGAATCAACGGTCATGGTGCAGTTAAACACCCAAATTGCGCGCGCGGATGAAGGAATAAAAATTCTTGATGGCCGATTGGCGGAAAATCTCTCCGCGGTCCTTGCCGACGGAGGGAAAATCATCTCGCTCCGGGCCGAGCGCGAAACGCTTGTCGCAAACCTTGCGAAAACAACAGACGAATCGCAAATTGCCGCGATTAATGCGGAAATCGCAAGCGTTGATTCTCAATTGAATTCAGCGCTCGCCAGTTTCTCAAGCAAAAAGGCGCGATTTCTATCAGATACCAGCAGTAAAGAAAGCATTGCAAAAGCGCGCGCGGACCTTCTTTCCCTCAAGTCGCAACTCCTGTCAACAACAAAGATAGAAGATGTGGAGCGCATTGCAACCAGCGCCATAAACCTTACGAATGCCCTTGACGTATTCTTTGAAATTGCGGGAATAACAGTCGTAAGCGGCACCGCAAGCACCGCAGACATTAAAATTTCAACACTCGAGCAGATTGATCAGACGACGGCCGCAGGGAACCGCGCAAGTACCCGCACCAGCACGTTCATGACAGAAGCGAACAAACTCAATGTGGGGGCACTCACGTCCTCCATTCCGACTCTTAGCACAAAGGGCTCGGAACTTACGGATTCGATACTAAAACTTGCTTCAATTCGCGTGTCCCTTTCCGCGGCAACCGGAAAAGAAGCAATCAGAACACAATCAATATCTGCGACCAATACAAACATCACCGCAACGGCAAAGATAGCAGAAATAGACAATGTTATTGCGAGCGCGATTAACGGCTTTACCCCGTAAAGAATGACTCTCTTTCTCAAGAAGAACGCAAGAACACTCTACTCCCTTGTGATAGTCGGGATACTATTTCTATCCGCATTGCCCGCATTTGCTGCCGCAGAAGAAGTAAAGGGGCTTTCAATACCAGCGCTCCTGGTGCTCAACACCGTGCTTATTGCTGTACGCCAAATCGCAACGTGGCTCATGACATTTGCTGCCATGCTCCTCAACGCCGGATATGCGATGAATCTCGGAGCAATACCCTCACAAATCCCCGCAGTATCAATTGGGTGGGCAGCTTTGCGGGATCTCACAAACGGCATGTTCCTCCTTATCATCCTCTGGATCGCACTCACAATTATATTCAACGTCGAACACTGGGGAGGAAAGCGGCTTCTTGCAAATGTTCTCCTTGTTGCGCTCCTGATAAATTTCAGCCTTCTCATGGTGACGATTGTTTTTGGCTTTGCAAACCAGATTGGCGCAATATTTGCAAAAGGCATGCCGCCGGAGCCGGGAACGTTTATCGCAAAATCGATCGAGATCCAAAACCTCGGGAATATTCCGACTCCTGCTCAAAAGGAAGCGATAAAAGCTGAAGACGCTCGTAGGCAGCTTGAAACACAGCGCGCGCTCGAGCGGGGTGCTGCTCAGGGAACCGCGCGCATAATTAAAGATACGGCGCTTGCTTCTCTCGGAGTTCCGCAGGTAAATGCCGCGGGCAAAATCGGCTTTTATACGGGGTGCGCAGCGGGACTCCTTATCGGCGGAGGTATCACGTATTTTAGCGCTGGCATTGGCGTCATACTCGGTTCTCAAATCGCCGCGGGGCTCTGCGGCGGGCTTGGACTCGCCGGGGCCATATCTGATTGGATGTTTGACTGGGGAAATAAACTTTTTGACGCATCGACAAATACTTCAATGCGCCTTGCAACGCAGATTTTCGTTCTTATCATTGCCGCAACAACCATGTTCATGGGAGGAATAACGCTTTTTATCAGATATGCTGCGGCTATTGCCCTGTCGGTCCTTGCGCCCGCCGCATTCCTTGCCGCGATCATCCCGGGCATGAAACGGTACTTTGATATGTGGGTGTCTCAAGTTCTTAAATGGGCATTTTTCCTGCCGTTTTTTTATCTCATGATGTATCTTGGCTTTTACATCATGTCAACGGTCAATGTTGCGACGCCCGCGGGGGTCGGCGTATCAGGACACGCCAACCGACTCATGATCGTGCTTCTTGGTGTCATTTTCATGTGGATGGCGCTTCGCATTGCGCGGCAAACCGGCGGCGCGGTCGGCGAATGGGGCGTGAACGCAATTGCGAAAACCGGTCTTTTTGCCGCAGGCGGCGTTGCCGGGCTTGCTATGCGGGGAGCTGGCGCGGCAATAGCAGCACAGCCGGAACGGGCACAGGAATTGGCGGCTAGAGCACGCCGGATTCCTCTTGTAGGGCGCCAAATCCAGCAAGCCATGGGACAGCCAATCGAACGGGACCGAAAAGAGGTGGAGAAGCGCCAGGAGGAAATGAAGAATTTCTCAGTGACCCAGCTGGGAGATCATTACCGGAGTACGTCTTCGCGCCATGAAAAAATTGCTGCTGCGCGGCTTCTTGTTGAGCGGGAGAAGCTTGATGAGATTGCTGCACAGAAAGAAGAGGCGTATCGCCTTGCGAGCAACGCCGGTATGGCAAAAGAATTTCTCACTGTTGACCCAACGCTTGCCATGCCTACAGCAGGCGAAACAAAGGAGGAAGCGATTCGAAAAACCGTTGCGAAACTTCAAGACAAAACAAAAATCTCTAAGCTGGCATTCGATCCTACAAATCCGAATGCTCACGCTCTTACCGATGCGCTCGTTAGGACCGCCTCGACAAAAGAATTAAGCCGCATTGGTATGCAAAACACGGCGCTCATGGATGCAACGAAACAATATATTCAAAGCTTAAACCCGACGGAATTAGCAGCACTAAAAATGACCATGGGTTCAACCCGAACACGCCAGCTTACAGAATATTTTGACGGCCATATGGCGGGCGGCATAGGCGCGCAACTTGGCTGGAAACCAAATAACTGGTGAGCATGAAAACATTTTCTGACAAGGAAATAAGAGAGCAATTCGGCAAACTTTCGACGCTTCTTAAAGAGGTGATCTATAGTGCCGATATTGCCGAGGTGATAGTCAAGACGTCCGAGAAATACGGCATCACCGGAAAAAGAATTTCTCATGTTGCCGGAGAAATCGGATATATTGTGTTGGGGCTTACGCGGCCTGATGAACTTCCTTCGCGTCTTTCAGAACGCCTTGGAATGAAACCCGATGACGCAAAAGCGCTCGCGCGGGATGTTTTTAAAAACGTTCTCTTCCCGCTCGGAAACGAAATAAAACGCGTGCACGGGTTTGAGATTACGGAGCAGGCGCTCGAAGGTGAACCACCAAAACCAGCGGCTCCGGTTCCTCCGCTCCCGAAAAAACCCGAACCAGTTGTCATCCTTCCGCGGTCCCCGCAACCGAGCATACCCCCACAGCCAAGCGCGCCCTTGCCGCCCCGAGCGCCTTTTCAGCCAAGCCAATTGCCGCAGCAAGCCGCGCCAATTCCAAAACCGCCCATGGTTGCTCAACAACCCTTCCAAGTATCACAGCCTCTACCCTCGCAACCAATGGGTAAGCCGTCTGCGCCGCCAATGCAAAGACCGCCGCAAACGCCACGTGCGCCCTTAATCCAGCAAAAAAATGTCATTTTACCCGTAGAGTCAAAACCGCCGACCACACAGGAGCCGGTTGCGCCAGTGAGCCGCGCGAGACCTGCAATTCCGCCTGCGCCTCCGCCGCCGGGAGCGCCGAAAAACATCATTATGCCCGGCATGCCGCAAAAAACAGAACAAAAGCCGCCCGTGCCGCCGCGAGAAACCCCGGCTCCGAAACCATTCGTTCCTCCGGTCCAGCAAAGTGCGCCGCAGCAAAAAATTTTTGTTTCGCCAAGGCCGCCTGTTCGGCCGCAAAACGGGGGAGATCCCTATCGGGAAGCAGTGAAGCCAAGCGAAAAGGAAATACCACAGAAGCGAGACCAAGTCGAAGATCCGCGGGGTCCCCAACCGCCGTTTGTGCCGCGAAAACCAACTGTCCCGTACATAAATCCAAAAATACCTCCGATCAACTTGCGGGAAGGGCAGCAGCCGCCCCCCCAACAACAAAAATCGCCCCTTGACCCGTATCGCGAGGAAATTGAGTAAGCGTTAAACCGCTAAAGTCGTTAAAAACGTTAAAAGCGATAGAACCGTTGATAGTAATAAACACCCCCGTGGACATTGATGATACAATATAACTTTGAAAAACTTGAAATCTGGACTCTTGCATTAGAGGGGATACACGAAATAGATCGTTTATGCAGAAAGTTCCCGAAACAAGAAAAGTATATTCTTGAAGACCAGTTAAAACGTGCATGCCTCTCAATAGCACTAAACATTGCGGAGGGGAGCGGACGCGGCACCAAATTAGATTTCAGGCGTTTTATCAGAAACGAAATCGGCTCTATACTTGAGGTGGTGGCGGGAATACGTATCGCGATTTCAAAAAGATATTTTGAAAAAGAAGATTCGCGCCTCGCCGATGGTATTCTTGAAAAATTGTATTTTAAATCACTTGCGATGGAAAAATATCTGAAGAGATGACATTCGCATGTATCCAACGATTCAAACGTATATAACGTATTCAACGGTTTTAACTTCTATGCAACAATTTCAGGTGCCGCAATTCATTACCGTCGAAGACAAAATAATCGGGGGGTTCCTTACCGCAAAGCAATTTATATACGTTGCGGCGGGAATCATTCTGATTATCGGAATCAACTTCTTTTTTACGGGATTTCTCGTACTCTTCCTTTCTTTTATCATCGGCGTTGCGGCAATTTCGTTTGCGTGGGGAAAAATCGACGGCCGCCCGATCCCGATCATGGCACTGAATGCAATTATGTATTTTGTAAAGCCGAGGATTTTCATCTGGAAGCGCTCCGAGGGAACAAAAACCCCGAGCAATGCTCCGGCGCCGGAAGAGAGCGGGGCCGTTATCCAAGCGTCCCCGAAACTCTCGCGCTCCCGGCTTTCAGAGCTTTCCTGGACGCTTGATACAAAGACCCACGGCGATACCCCTAAAGAATAAATCTATGGCAGTCCAATCAGCATCAGCACAACATTTTCTCTCAATCCAGTCAATACAGGACGACATTGTGATGCTCAAGGACGGCGGCTACCGGATTGTCCTCATGTGCTCATCCCTTAACTTTGCTCTCAAATCAACCGAGGAGCAGGACGCGATCACATATCAATACCAGAATTTCCTGAATTCCCTTGATTTTCCAATCCAGGTTGTTACGCTCTCGCGGCTTTTGAATATCACGCCCTACATAGAGACCCTCAAAAGCCGCCAAAAAGAAGAAGACAACGAATACGTAAAAATCCAGGTGGGGGAGTATATCGAGTTCATCCAAACGCTCATCGGAACAACGAACATCATGTCAAAAACATTCTATGTCGTTATTCCATATGCGCAGCATACCTTTGAACCAAGCGGGGCGCTCTCCGGGATTCTCGCAACGCTCGGGCTCGGGAAAAAAGAGGGCAGGAGCGCCGCGGAAACAGAGCGAAAAACATTCGAGGAGCGGAAGCTCCAGATGTGGCAGCGCGCAAACGCGATTATCGAAGGGCTCAAATCATTCGGCATCAGGTCCGCCCCATTGAACACGGAAGAATTGGTCGAGCTTTTTTACGGGCTCTATAATCCGACCGAATTTGAAAAAACGGCGTCTGTCGTCGAATAAATCCATGATTTCACTATTCCGAAAAAAAGAAAAAGAAGATACCACTGATTTGATTCTTCCTACGGACGTCGGGCGGAGCCAGGGCGTCGGGCTCCAAGACATTCTTGCGCCGTCGGCCCTTGAAATAAGCCCGACGTTTCTCCGGATCGGCGATAAATTTGCGCGGACCATCTTTGTCTTTTCATACCCCCGCTACCTCAACATCGGGTGGTTTAGCCCCATCATCAACATGGATGCGATTTTCGACATCTCAATGCACATTCATCCGGTTGATACGGCAACCATCATGCGGATGCTCCGGCGAAAAACCGCGGAAGTCCAGTCGCAGATAACAGACCGCGAATCCCGGGGGCTTGTGCGGGACCCGATGCTTGACGCCGCATACCGGAATCTTGAAGAGCTCCGCGACAAACTCCAGCAGGCGCAAGAGCGGCTATTTTCCTTCGGCCTCTATATCACGATCTACGGAAAATCAGAGGAAGAACTCAATAAAACAGAAACCCAGATAAAGTCGGTTCTCGAATCGCGGATCGTATACGCAAAAACAGCGCTTTTCCAGCAAAGCGACGGATTTCATTCGGTCCTTCCGCTTGCCACGGATAAGCTCGAAATCCACACGTACCTCAACTCGGCGCCGATCTCATCAACATTTCCGTTCGTGTCCTTTGACCTTACCTCAAACAAGGGGATTCTCTACGGCGTAAACAGCCATAACAATAGCTTAATCCTTTTTGACCGATTCTCTCTCCCCAACGCAAATTCGGTTGTCTTCGGGGTTTCCGGCGGAGGAAAAAGCTATTTTTCAAAGCTTGAGATTTTGCGCTCCCTCATGTGGGGGGTTGATGTCATTGTCATTGACCCGGAGCGGGAGTATGAATACCTGGCGGAAGTCGTCGGCGGATCCTACATAAATATTTCACTTTCCTCAAAGCACCACATTAACCCGTTTGACCTCCCGATACCGCGGGAAGACGAATCAGCGTCGGACGTCTTGAGGTCAAACATCGTAAACCTTATTGGCCTCTTCCGGATTATGTTGGGCGGCCTCTCGCCCGAGGAAGACGCGATTCTTGATCAAGCAATAACCGAGACATATGCATCAAAGGATATTACCGCGGATTCTGATTTCTCGAAAATATCGGCGCCGACCTTATCAGACCTTGAGCTCGTCCTTGCAAACACAGTCGGCGGAGAGGATATTGCGGTCCGCCTCAAGAAATTCACGTCAGGAACATGGGCCGGATTTCTCAACCAGCCGACCAATATCGAAGTTACGAACCGGCTTGTCGTCTTTTCGGTCCGCGATATGGAGGATGAGCTCCGTTCGGTCGGCATGTATATCATACTTCACTATATCTGGAACGTGGTCCGCACAACCCTCAAGAAGCGAATCCTCCTGGTTGACGAGGCGTGGTGGCTTTTAAAAAACGAGGACGGCGGCTCGTTTCTGTTTGGCATCGCGAAGCGCGCCCGGAAATACTATCTTGGCCTTGCGACGATTACGCAAGACGTGAGCGATTTCATGAACTCAACGTACGGAAAGCCGATTATCACCAACTCATCCTTGCAAATTCTTTTCAAGCAATCACCCGCGACCATTGGGGTCGTCAAAGAAACATTCAATCTGACAGAGGAAGAAAAACTGATTCTACTCGAAGCGGACCGCGGGGAAGGAATCTTTTTTGCCGGCCTCAAGCACGTTGCCATGAAGGTGCTCGGATCCTACTCCGAAGACCAGGTGATTACATCAGACCCCGCACAAATTCTTTTGATTAAAAAAGCGCGCGAGGAATACCATTCTCAATCAATATGAACCATCATTCTGGACACTCTTCTACTATATATATGCGAGGCGCACTTCTGACGCTTTTTGTCCTCCTTGGATTCCCCGCATTTTTGTCTGCACAGTCAGTTCTTCCGAAAATCGTGCCTCCGGCGTCGGTCACCGCAACCCCGTCGTCTCCAGAACCTGGAGAAAAAGTGACTATCGAGGCCTCAACCCCGATATTTAACCGCGATACGACGTTTTACGAGTGGACCGTAAACGGGCAATTCCGGGCTGATCTTTCCGGCCAGGGAAAATATGCGTTTGACATGACCGCGGGGAAAACTATAGGTAGTACGATTACCGCGTTTGTTCGCGCGACTGCTTCCGACGGCAAGACCACAACAGCCCAGCGCGTTATTCCGGTATCCTCGCTCTCCCTTGTCTGGTTTGCTGAAACAACCGTTCCTCTGTGGTATATGGGTAAAGCGCTCCCGTCGCCGCGCGCGTTTGTGTCAGTAACCGCGCTTCCGGAAATCGCGGCTGGCGGAAAAATGGCTGATCCGAAAAAACTTCTCTACAAATGGAGTGTTGGTGACACAAAGTCATACGCAAGCGGCGTCGGAAAACAATCCATCCGCTTCCAAACATCCCAAATACCAAAAAGCTCCCACTGGATCCGCGTTACCATCGAAGACACTGCAAAAACCGTTAAAAAAGAGGGGGCGATTTTCGTGATTAATCGAGAACCGATGCTTGCGGTATACCGCTACTCGCCGACAGGCGGAACAGAATACCGGCGGGCAGAATCCCTGCTTGAGGCGCCGCGCGGCGGAACACTCAACCTCATTGCCGAGCCGTTCTTTTTCCCCGGCAGCACCAAGGACATTTCGTTTGCATGGAGTGTCGGCGGGATCGAACTTGAAAAAAACGTGAATAATCCGAATATTGTTACTATAGAAACCGGACAAGTTCCAAGCGCGTCTCTCCTTATTTCCATTCTTGCGTCATCCTTGAAACAAACCGCGCTCGCGCCTGTCGCAAAAACACTTACCTTATTTATCCGATGACATGAAAACAATCCCTTTTCTCATTGCCCTGTGGATTCTCGGAGTATTTTTTATTCCGGGTTCTGCCGAGGCGGAAATTCTTTGCAGAAGCTCTCTCGGCGGCCAGTGCATAAACCTTGCGGCGGCCGCTGAGGCGCAGGTTCTTGTTCCCGGGCTTGAATTTTTGAATTCTGTTTCCAAGCCAAGCGAGCTTTTTTCGCGGCTCTACACGTACGGGATAAGCCTGGTTGGGCTTGCCGCGTTTTTCATGTTTACCTACGGCGCAATCCTTTACATGTTCGTTATGGAAGGAAGCACGAACCAGGCAAAAGAGTACATGAAAAACGCGCTTTTCGGGCTGGGACTCGCGCTCATTTCCTATCTCTTCCTTCGCATCATAAATCCCGATCTTGTCACCGGATTTGACATTACATTACCAAAAATACCGGGGGCGGAAGCGCCGACCGAAACCACAGGCACGTCAGGGGGCCCGACCTCCGATTATGTGGGAAAAAATTTAAAATCAGAGGATGTAGAAAAAGCTCGGAGGGCCTGTGAAGACAGTGGCGGAACATTTACAGAAGTAAAAGATCTCAGTGGAAGCTATTATACATGCCTGCATTTGCAACCATAATAAAGATTTCCAACCCCCCACCGTAAACCTATGAACGACCTCTCACAAAAGAAAATACTCACCCTCACGGTTCTTGCGGTCATTCTCTTTGGCGTGGGAACTCTTCTTGTCTATGTCTTCCTCTATCGCGGAGGAACGGGTGGATCGGGCGGCGGTTCAACTTCGACATCTGACGGAAGCGGCGTATTCCCGGCGCCTGGCCCGGGCGTTGGAAAAGACCCCCGCTTTTCCGACAGTTCGCTTCGCCCGGGATCAAATAGGGAATTTCCCATAGGGGCGGGCGTCCGGACAAAACTCTTTCCGGTGTCTGACGTGCCGTCTCTTGGGATTGAGCTTGCAGAAAAGGAAGATAGGATCTTTTATTTCACAAAAGAAACCGGAGAGCTTACGGCGTTTTCGTTCCCGGCAGGAACCCGCGAATCAATCTCGCCAATCACGATTGTGGGGCTTTTCCGCGCTCTTTGGTGGCCTCTCCGTGCCCGCGTCCTCCTGTCCTACTGCGCCGGCTCGCTCGTGCG
>CAYHJX010000023.1:0-12048 GCA_964357005.1 uncultured Candidatus Saccharibacteria bacterium
CATTCTTTCCCGCATTGCGATGCGCGCGGAATTTGATATTACTTCCATGGTGCCCCTTGCGTCGTCGCTTCAATTCGCAACCATGGTCTTTTTTATTTCCGCATTTGTTCTTCGATTTGCATTCCCGGCGTTCAGTGCCGAAGGAAAAACAATCTGGATTCTCGGGTCTTTACCAATAGATTTCGGAAAAGTGTTTTTGGGAAAACTTATATTTTTCACTTCTCTCTTTACTCTCTTCGGGGTGCTCACCGCGTCTCTCCATGCGTCCCTTCTCGGTCTTCCGGCACTTGCCTCGATTTCAGTTATCCTTTTTTTCATACTCTCGATTGTATTCCTGACGTCCCTTGGACTGTATCTCGGGGCGGTATGGCCGAACTTCGAGACCGATGACCCGGAGGTATTGAGTACGTCTCTCCCCGGCATCTTTTTTGTTTTTGTATCGCTTCTCTACGGAGGACTGTCCGCGCTCGCGCTTCATTCGTTTTTGTCCGGGAAAGGAATGGGGGAAATTCTCCTTGTCGGTGCTTTTGCGCTTGGCGTCGCAGGAGTCATTGTATTGGTTACCCCCGGCGTGCTCCGCCGGCAGGAGTTTGTCGCCATAATCGAATAAATCAGCATGAAGAGTACGAAATCAGTCGCTATTCTCATAGTGTCGGGTATTTCGATTCTTTCTTTTCTTTCACTTGCGGTAGCAAGCGCCATCGATCGATTTTTTCCGTCCCGTCCCGCTCCGCGGGAGACCGCCCTTCTTGAGGAAAGGCAATTTCAGGCATTTATCACAAAGAAAAAAGAACTTGATGCTCAGAAGTCGGCGCACGCAGCGACATCAACCCATATCGCGCTGGCTGAATCGCTTGGTCTCTACTCTTCTCGAACAGGGATTATGCAGATTCCGAATGTTCCGTTTGTCCCGCAGTCGCCTCTGGGAGAACCGGGGAATTGGGTCCTGCAAAATGCGTGCGAAGAGGCCTCTCTTCTCATGGCGTATGGCTGGATTCAGGGGAAGGAGTTTAGCCGCGAGGAAGCACGGAGCGAAATTCTTCGGCTTGCGGAATTTGAGAATGAGCGTCTTGGATTTCATGAGGATACGTCAATTGCGGATACTGCGCTCATTATGGAAGAGTATTTCGGGTATCACGGCGCCCGCGTGCGCGATGGCATCAGTGCGGCTGATATACTCGAGGAGCTTGCAAACGGACGTATTGCCATTCTTGCAGTAAACGGGCAAATACTTAAGAATCCGAATTATCTGCCGCCGGGCCCGATCCAGCACATGATTGTTGCTATTGGCTACGATTTTTTGAGAGACGAGTTTATTGTGCATGATCCCGGAACTCACGCAGGGGAGAATTATCGGTATTCGCTTGCAACGGTTCAAGACGCACTTCAAGATTACCCCTCGGGATACCATGAACCTCTTGAAGAGGGAAAACGCGTAATGATCGTTGTATACCCGCCATATGAGACGATTGGCGAATGAACGATTCCGGCTGCGCGTTTTTGGGCACTACCGCGCGCGCGGCAGACATAATTTGCCGTGGCGCCCCACGCGGAATCCCTATCAGATTTTTGTTTCAGAGCTCATGCTTCAGCAAACGCAGATTTCGCGCGTCCTTCCGAAATATCAAGAATGGCTTTGGATATTCCCGAATTGGCGCGCGGTTGCGAAAGCGCCGTTTCCCAAAGTGCTTCGCGCGTGGCACGGGCTTGGGTATAACCGCCGCGCGCGATATTTGAAAGAAAGCGCGAAAATCGCTGTTGAAAAATATCATGGTCGTTTGCCGTCCGACTCCTTCGAACTCGAGAAATTCCCCGGCATTGGGCACTATAGCGCTCGCGCAATCGCATGTTTCGCCTTTGATCGCTGTGAGCCATTCATAGAAACAAACATTCGGCGCGCAATCATTCATGAGTTTTTCCCAAAGCAGAGGACTCGCATTTCTGATAAAGAAATTCTTTCGATACTCGGTCGCCTTGAGCCGCGAGCGAAGAAACGTGAATGGTATTGGGCGCTTATGGATTACGGAAACGAAATAAGCCGCAATCAAAAAGAGAATTCAAACACGCGGTCAAAATTGTATGTTCGCCAGTCGCGATTCGAAGGATCTCGCCGGTATGCGCGCGCTCGTATAGTGCAGGCGCTTATTACAGCGGGCGTTTCATCGGAGGCTGAATTGGTGCGCACGTTCCGCAGCGATCGCCATATGAAAAGATGTTTGGAGGTGGGGGTATTTCGTGGATTACTGCGGTCACTTGAAAAAGATGAGATTTTAGTGTATAATAATAGGCAATGGATGATACGGAAAACGTGATTCCTATCATCTTTTTGAAATAATGAAAAAAAATGTCCTTCTTTTCGCGGTTCTCCTCTTGGCAGGCATTGGCGGGTGGTATCTCTGGGATACCTTCAAAGGTGTTCTGCCGATTATTCGCCCTCCCTCCGAAAAAATAGAGGATCTTATCGAAGGGAATAATGCGAGAGGAGAAAACAAAACCGATTTTCCATTAGCGCTTCCGCGAGGATTCTCGATTTCGATTTTTGCGAAGGGCCTACCCGGCGCACGAGTCACGGCATTTGATTCTTTTGGTAATGTATGGGTTTCGCAAACGTCAGAAGGCGTGATTTCGCTTCTCGAAGTAGAAAACGGAAAAGTTGTTCGCCAGAATCCCGTTTTGAAAAATTTGAAAAAGCCGCACGGGCTTGCGTTTGATCCGAAGTTTCCGAATATGCTCTATTTCGCGGAAGAAGATAAAATTTCCCGCATTCCGACGTATTCTGACGGAGAACCGGAAAAAGTCGCTGATCTGCCGACAGGCGGCAGACATTTTACTCGGACAATTCAATTCGGCCCGGATGAGCGGCTCTATATTTCCATTGGGTCTTCGTGCGATGTGTGTATTGAGACGGACAGCAGGCGCGCGACAATACTCTCCATGAACCGGGATGGTTCTGATCTCAAAGAAGTTGCCCACGGACTTCGGAATTCAGTGTTTTTCACGTGGAGTTATGTTGATGGCAGAATGTGGGCAACGGAAATGGGGCGCGATTGGCTTGGGGATGATGCGCCGCCGGACGAAATAAACATCATTGAACAGGGAAAAAATTACGGCTGGCCGATTTGCTATGGGAAAAATATTCACGATACGGCATTTGACAAAAATACGTATATCAGAAATCCCTGCATGGAGCCCTTTGAAACCGCTTCTGCGATTGACATACCGGCGCATTCGGCGCCCCTGGGTCTTGCATTCATACCCGAAGAGGGGTGGTCTGAAGATTATTGGTATGATCTCTTGGTTGCCTATCACGGCTCATGGAATCGGTCAGAGCCCACGGGATATAAAATTGTTCGCGTAAAGCTTGATGAAAAAGGGAATTTCCAAGGAATTGAAGATTTTATTACCGGATGGCTCAAGGGGTCGGAAGCGCTCGGCAGGCCCGTTGATATCATTGCGAGCCCGGGCGGCGTTCTATATATAACGGATGACAAGGCGGGCGTGATCTACAAAGTAACGTATCTGCACGAACCATGAGAGCGATAATCTTGGCTGCCGGAGAAGGGAAACGAATGCAGCCCTTAACATTTGAAAATCCAAAGCCGCTCATAAAAACGCGCGGGAAAACGCTTATTGAACATACGTTCGATGTATTGCCCCATGAGGTAGATGAGGTGATTTTGGTTGTCGGATATCTCGGCAATAAGATTAAGGATTTTTGCGGCAATTCGTTTAAGGGGAAGAGGATTACTTATGTCGAGCAGGAGAAAAAACTCGGAACCGGACACGCATTGAAGCTCTGTGAGCCGTTCCTTCGCGGGACGGGGAAGTTTCTCATGATGTATTCCGATGATCTTTTTGATAAAGAAAGCATTCAAGATATGGTGCGTGAGAATATGGCCGTACACGTCGCCGAACACAATGAACCGGAGCGATTCGGCGTTGTCTCGTTAAACGGCGACGGAACTGTTCATTCGATTATTGAAAAGCCGGAGAATCCACCGACGAATCTCGTTTTGACCGGCGTAAAAATTCTTTCTGACAAAATTTTTAATTATGAGCCGGATCTCCACCCGGTAACCGGCGAATACTATGATGTCACCATGCTTCAGAAAATGATCAATGACGGCCACAAAATTACGCCGGTCCGCGCGCGATTTTGGTTTCCGATTGCAACACCCGAAGATCTCATAGCCGCCGAAAAAATGCTCTAATGCAGTTATAGTGTTTTATGTTTCGTCTCTGCGCTATATGCAGGAATAGAATAGGTTGATTTTTTGCTTTGGGTTTATATACTTGAGGTAGTTCAGTGATTGAGGAGGCGCACATGGAGCCATTGCTCTTGAAGGGATGGACGCTTGAAGTGGTGACGGTAAACAAAGGATTGATTAGATGGACGAGAAGGGAAAGGGATCCCGATTATAACGCGGCAGAGTCGAAAGACAGCGTAAGGTGTTCGAACTTGAGAGATTGCGATAATGAGATACGCATGGGCGCGCAGGTCTTCCTATTGAGAGATAAAAAAAACAAAATACGCGCTCTTTTTTGTTCTGTTGAGTGTGAACGTAAGAGATTTGTTGATTTTCGCGTTGAATCAGAACGAAGGAAAAAACGCGCCGGCCGTGCAGGACGTTAGTCCTGCTTTTTTGTGGAAATCTTTTTCGCACGAAAAAGGTCCTCATGGTATCCTTTATCATTATGAAGCCAGTGACGCTTGAGCTTTTATCGTCTCCGGGATGCGTGCACTGCCGCGCTTTTTTAGAATTCTGGAAAACAGCCGAAAAGGATTGGCCGAATGTGAGTATGAAGGAGATACGCGTGACAACCCCAGAAGGCCAGAACACGGCCGGAAAATATATGATATTTTCCTCTCCGGGCATCATCATAAACGGTGAATTGTGGGTAAGCGGAGGGTTTGACAAGGAAAAATTTATTCAAAAACTGAAAGAAGTTTCTCGATGAATCCCGTTAGAAGCCGCGGTCGCTTTACACAAAATGAATTACAAGAGTTAATGTATTTAATTCCATCAATAACCAGCAGTATTAAGGTCAAATAGACCGCGACTTGCTTCTAACGGGATGAATTTTGTATCAAATTTTCTACAAAGATTACAACCTCTCTGGATCCTTCGCCTTAGTTTCGGCCTTATGTATATTTATTCGGGTTATGATCTTTTTTATCATCCAAAATCGTGGCTCTGGGCAGTGCCGTCGTGGTTTACAGGGAATGTTTCTCCGATTATTTCGATTGAAGCGTTTATCAGATTTCAAGGAGTTGTTGAATTTCTTGTGGCGCTCCTGCTTTTGGCATGGTTTTCGGGCACGTGGGGAGTCCGCGCCGCCGCGATTTTTTCCACGCTTGAAATGGCAGCAATCCTGCTTTTTTCCGGAATTGATGCAATTACGTTTCGCGATATTGGCCTTTTAGGAGGGTCGGCGGCGCTTTTAATACTTTCATTTAAAGAGGGAAATGGAGCAGTCACGCACAGTTAAAGAAATTCTTTTTATCTCTATAGCGGGCGTCTTCGCGTTTATTGTATTTGGGATTTTGTGGGTGTTTGTGATCGGCCCCGAACATCCGGAAGGCGCCGGGTGGTATCTCTTTGCCTACGCCATGGGGCTTACCATGATTGTGTTGCCATGCACGTTTCCGCTTGCGTTCGTCATTGTTCCTCTTTCTATGGGGAAAGGGATGAGAAAAGGGCTTGGGATTGCGCTTTCGTTTGGGCTTGGTATCGCCATTATGCTTTCCCTCTACGGTGTTCTCGCTGCTGTCATCGGGAAAGTCGCGGTCGGCACAGTAGGAGCTCCGCTTGAGGTTGTAAAAAATTGGACGTATTTTATTGCGGGAATTGCCGCATATCTTTTTGCTTTGGGCGAGCTTGGGCTCGTGCGGTTCCGGATGCCAACGTATTCCGGCGCCGCCCCCGCATTTGTCCAAAAACAAAAGGATTATTTGAAAGCGCTTTTTCTCGGATTATTCTTGGGAAATATCGGCGTTGGGTGTCCGCATCCGGCAACTCCTTTGATTTTGGTTGAAATTGCGCGTTCTGGCGACGTGTTCTACGGCTGGTCACTGTTTTTTATCCATGCGGTCGGGCGCGTGCTGCCGCTCTTTTTGCTTTCGTTTTTGGCGATACTCGGGGTAAATGCGCTTACCTGGCTTTCGGCGCACCGCGAAAAAGTCGAGCGCGCGACCGGATGGATGATGGTGTTTGTTGCGGGGTTTATCTTAACGCTTGGGCTTTTTACTCACGACTGGTGGGTGAATTCCGGCCAGCATACGCTTCTTGAGTCGGTGACCCAGGAAGAGACGCTCCTTGATATCATTGGAACGCGCCTTGGGACTGGAAACGCGCACCGTCATGGCCCTGAAGAAGGTCCGGGCCTGTTCGGCCTTCCACTCGAGTTAGGAAATTGGGTTTTGGTCGCGTTATGGATTATTCCTATGTGGTGGGCGTATTTCAAACAAAAGAAAAATATGCAGGCACCACCCTCTTCACATACAACAGTATGAATGATGCAAAAAAAGAATTGAATCAGCGTTTCTGGTTTCTTGTCGTATTTTCTTTGCTCCTTATTTTTGTATTTGCGATATACCTTCCGGATCGCTTTTATTGGCAAGCGACAAGCGGCGTCCATGACGAGGTGATGGATGGGGTGACGGATGAGCATCCGGAAGACGCCGCGATGCATGAAGAGGACGTTCATGGCGGATATGAATATCATCAGGAAAAAGACATCTCTGAGGGACTTTCAGTAAATCTTACCGCTGCACCCACCCCGATTCGCGTTGGGGAACTTGCTCAATTTGACTTTTTTGTCAATAAAAAACCAAGAGGAGAGCCGGTTTCGTCCTCGGAGCTCGAAATCGAGCACGAGCGGCTCATGCATGTCATCGGCGTGCGGGACGACATGAATGAGTTTTTCCACATCCATCCGTATTCCACATCAACGCCGGGCGTTTTCACCATTCGCGGGATTTTTTCAAAACCGGGCAGCTACAAAATGTGGTCGGAAGTGAAACAAGACGGTGTGATCCACGCGACCGGGCATCCCGAAATCTCAATTGAAGGCGCGGGGACGCGGTCAGAAAAAAAGGTTTCGTTCGATAGGCATGCCGCTGTTGGATACTATGAAGTGGACCTCAGTATGGAAGAGCCGGTTGAAAAAGGTCATGAGCATGAGCTTTCGTTCGATATTCATGGCAAAAATGGCGAGGAAGTGGACGTTGAGAATTATTTGGGCGCGCCAATGCATTTGGCAGTCATTCGCGACGACCGAAAGGATTTTCTTCATACTCACCCCGTTAGAGATATTGGCGGCGACTACCACAGGAGCGCAGATTTGCAAGAGATATTCTCCGCGGCGGCAAACGTAAATTCCGTAGGAATCTCTAACGGGGCCCATCCGGAAGAAGACGGCGCGCATATGTCACTCCGGTTTATTCCAGTTGCGCGCGCGCACGGCGAGACAGAAGGCGAAGAGAGTAGTATGTCGCGGGCGACCGATGAGACAATCAATTTCCACGTTGTCTTTCCGGAAGCAGGACTCTACAAGGCGTTTGCGCAATTCCGGCCTCGCGGCATTGATCTTCCTCCTGATGAAGCGCTCACGGCGGAGTTCTGGATACGAGTGGAAAAAGAGGCGGCGCCCCGCGGGACAGGGATCTCGAGCTGGTGGTTCCTTCTTATCAGTTCCGGCATCGCAATTGTGATTTTGAGTTTTGCCGTAAAGAAATTTATCACCGTAAGGCCCGCTCCCGCCGGAAAGCCGGTGTCCGCAAAACAATGAACAAATACATTCTTATCATCGGGGTCGCAGTGCTTTTGGTCATTGGGGGAGTGGTGTATCGAGTATTTCTGATTCCTGAAACATCAAAACCCGTTACCACCGGCAAGGTTCGCCACGTAACAGTTGTCGCAAAAAAAGACGAATGGCGGTTTGAGCCGGAAGTCATAGACGTTGAGAGGGGAGACAAAGTTATTGTCACGGCAATAAATGAGGATTCATACGACCACGGCATTGGAATTGACGCATTTGGAATCTCACAGCGGATGCCCGCGAACGGGACGATCACGTTTGATTTTGTGGTTACGCAGGAGGGGGATTTTCCGTTTTACTGCTCCGTCCCCTGCGGAGAAGGAGAAGTAGGCGGAGTAAAACGGACGCATTTCGACATGCTGGGGAATCTGCATGTCAAAAGCGCTAACAGTTCTACACAATAAAAAAGAGCCAGTGATGTTACTGGCTTCTGGGGCTGTCTTTTGGGGATGGAATACTTCGCCGAATCAATCGTGCGAGTTCACCGAACGTCAAGAGCTCTGGCCGGGACAGGGGTAAAGTGGTTTCTTTTCCGCATTCACACGAGAGGACTAGTTGGTTCTTATTGATGATGCTTAACCGCATTGTTCTCTTTATCCCTGACGATCTGTCCCCCCGGGTTGATTCGTGAAGGTTCGTTATCTCCTGACAGTCGTGGTATGCGCGAACAAGTCCATCGATATCTCGATCATGAAAGAGGTATATGTCTCCAATAGGTGATGGGATATACTTCATTTCCTGTACAACCGTCGTCCTGTCAACTGATCGAGTGTTCACGGTTTTCTCCTATGATTGTGCTTACATAAGGGTAACGTATCCCAAATGAAAGTCAAATGAAGAAGCTACATACAAAAAGCCGGCGCGAGTGCGCGCTGGCTTGATCAGATGAGTTGATATTCGCGGCGTTGGAGCAAAACCTTGATTTCTGAAAAGGGCATTTGTTCTCCAAGCTCAAGCGTGATTCCTTGTGAACAAGAGCGAGAAGAGCAGAGGAGAATCGTAATAAATGTGTCTTCTCCGCCATTTCTGCCTGCCACACCATGTCCGCGCTTGATCCTCATCTCATAAGTCGTCGTCAAGCCGGTTTTCTCCGACCTTCCGCCGCATCGATGGAACGCCTTCCACCCCTTTACATCGCTGGTATCGGCATGGAACGTAATTGCGCCGCTTGCTGTTGGAATAGCGATTCCCGTTTCGCCGGTTGCTCCGAGTTGAGCCACGGAAGGATCAGTATGCCACATGTCGCTCCTCCTTGGTACTGGAGGTATAATAGAAAGAAGTTTTTGATAAGTCAATAAGATGTCAAAAGCGCTAACAGTTCTACACAATAAAAAAATCAGCGGGCTGTGCCGCTGGTTAGGATGATGGGACTGGACGCGCAAAGGTTAGTTCACAGTATTCGTGACCGTTCTGATCCACACACTCGAAGCCCTGGATTACGAGATATCCTTCGCGGTAGAGTCGGAGTAGGACTTCGACAACTGTTTCCAGATCAATTTCGAATCCATGGCGAAAGATTGCCCGCCGAACGTCATGGGGTCCAACCCACTGTTGAATCGGGTAATGAGTGTTGAGTTCGGGCCAAATATCCTTAATAAATTTGTGAAGTTCTAATGTTTGCTCTGCAATTTTTCCAGCCATGTCCGCCTCCATTTTGAACTGTGGATACTCTACAATTTTAGATAATGTTTGTCACTGGTATTGAATAATTAAGTGTTTATGACAAAACTCGTACTAAAAGTCAAAGGAATGCACTGCTTCCGTGTATGCTCGTCGCCTCGCATGCACTTCCTTGAAAACCCACGGTTTTCAACCCTTTCCTACACGAAAAACCGTATGCATGGTTTTTCGACCTTTTCCTTGCACAGTGCATTCATAGTATACGCAAGATATTCTGTATTTCATAACCGAATCATATGGCGAAAGTCGTATTAAAAGTTAAAGGAATGCACTGTGCGTCTTGCTCGGTGCTTGTTGACAAGCTTATTGGAAAACAGCCCGGGGTTTCTTCAATTAAGACAAGTTATGGCGCGGAAAAAACAGCGATCGAGTATGACGAGTCAAAAATTTCCCTTGAGAAAATTGATGAGCTTATCGGAAAGCTCGGATATGACCTAATTCGTCCTACGGAAGCCGGTGGAACGCCGGAAGAGGAGGAAGCAAAGGAGGCGCGAAAAATCGAAGAGTCGCGCCGGCGCGTTCTCGCCGCATTTATTCTCGCGTTTCCCATTATCGTCTACTACATGCTCATTCACATGTTTAATGTGACGCATGTGCATGAGTTATTTTCTTTTTTGAACCTTTCGCGGCCCGAATTTACCTCAAGCGGATTTCTCGGATACGGTTCATATCTGACGAACTACTTTTTCTATATTGTCGCTCAACCCCTCAAATTTTTTGCAGGCCTTTTTGTGGACGTGGCGCATCCGCCGTTTCGGATTGACCTCAACTACATCTATTGGATTCTTTCTACGCCGATTCAGTTTGTCATTGCCTGGCCGTTTTACCGAAATTCCTTTACTTCAATCCGCGTGGGCTCGGCGAATATGGATGTATTGGTTGCGCTCGGAACGTCTGCCGCATATTTTTACAGCGCAATCGGGTTTCTCTTTTTTAATATAGACCATCCGTTTTGGGAGTCATCTGCCGCGCTTTTGTTTTTTATTCTTCTTGGCCGCTACTTTGAAGCGGTTGCAAAAGGGCGGGCGTCAGTCGCAATAAAAGAGCTTTTGAAGCTTGAGGCAAAGGAAGCGCATGTCATAAAAAACGGCGCGGAAGTGACGATACCGATTGATCAATTGAAGGAGGGCGATATCATTGTTGTCCGACCTGGAGAAAAAATCCCGGTTGACGGGATAATCATTGAAGGAAAGACGCACATTGACGAAAAAGTGGTGACCGGAGAGTCGTTTCCAGTCGGAAAGACGGTAAAAGACGAAGTGATTGGCGCTACCGTAAACCAAGAAGGTCTTATTAAATTCAGGGCAATGAAGGTCGGAAAAAACACGCTTTTGTATCAAATTATTCAAATGGTTGAGGAAGCGCAGGCATCTCGCGCGCCAGTTCAGGACTTGGTAGACAAAATAAGCGAGTATTTTGTTCCCGCGGTTGTTGTATTTTCAGTGCTTGTATTCTCGGCGTGGTATTTCATTGTTGTCCCCGATGATCTCCGAGCCGCGTTGGTACGAATGATTGCAGTTCTCGTCATTTCCTGCCCGTGCGCCATGGGGCTTGCAACGCCAACAGCTTTGATTGTCGGGATCGGACGCGCGGCAAAGTTTGGAATTATCCTGAAAGGCGGCGAGGCCTTGGAAAAGGCGTATCGGATTACCGCAATCGCATTTGATAAAACAGGCACCCTCACGATCGGGAAGCCAGTTGTTACGAATTTCATTCCGTTAAACGGCATTGACGAACGAGAAGCGCTGGCACTCTCCGCATCGGTTGAGTCGGGATCCGAGCATCCGCTCGCGCGGGCAGTTGTGGAAAAAGGGAAAAGCGTGTTGGGGTCTCTTGCAGAGGTAAAGGAGTTCGAGGCGGTCTCCGGATACGGAGTTCACGGCATGGTCAATGCTACGGAAACGGTTGTCGGTAACAGCGCGTATATGGAGAAACTCGGTATTGACGTCAGGGCGAATGCGGCAAAGCTCGAAGAATTGCAAAGTGAGGCAAAAACCGCTGTTTTTGCCGCGCGAAAGCGGGGAAACGCATGGGAAGCGGTTGCCATAATCGCAATGGCAGATGCGTTGAAGCCCTTTGCGCTCGAAGCGGTCAGAGAACTCAAACGGATGGGCAAAGAAATTATTATGATTACCGGCGACAATCCGAAAACAGCCGCAGCAATTGCAAAAGAAGTCGGAATTGATCGCGTGCTCGCCGAAGTAAAGCCGCAGGATAAGGCGGAAGTTGTAAAGAAACTCCAAGCCGAAGGAAAAACGGTTGCAATGGTGGGCGACGGGATTAACGATTCGCCCGCGCTTGCGCAATCCGATGTCGGAATTGCAATCGGCTCGGGGACTGATGTCGCCATTGCAACAGGCGAGATTATCTTGGTGAAAGACGATTTGCGGGACGTTGCAAATGCGATTCAGCTTTCAAAAAAGACGATTATAAAAATCTGGCAAAATCTTTTCTGGGCGTTTATCTATAACGTCCTTGCGATCCCTATTGCGGCAGGCGCACATCTTTTAATTACGCAGGTTAGCTTCGGGAAAGCCGCGGGATGGG
>CAYHJX010000024.1:0-11269 GCA_964357005.1 uncultured Candidatus Saccharibacteria bacterium
GCCAATCTTCTCAAAATTCCGTATTTTTACCCGCACGACCTGTGTTATGGTATAGCCGACAATATCCGGCGGCGGGCACGGTTTTGCAGCCCCGTTTTCGGGATAGCTCATTACTGATGAGCATGAATAATATTGGTATCGCGGCGCAACGGAATAGGTCGTTGTCTTAACATCCTTTTCTTCAACTCCAGCTTTTTTTACCAATTCAATCGCTTGGTTCACGCGCGCGGTATTCTCCTGCTGGAGTTTCCCAATATCTTTTCCGCCTTGGGAAATAACGCTGAAGGTGAACTCCGCGACGTCGGGCTTTGCAACGACTTTCCCCTCGCCGGATACGGCAAAACTTCGGAATGAAGACGGCTCAATTGACCGGGAATATGTCCGGACGTAACTCAATGCCGCATATGATCCTACAATAAGCGCAAGCGCTGCGGCAAGCATAAATATGAATTTTTCCCGTTCGGCAGGCATAGTGTGATTATTGTATATTAAAAAAAGCAATTAGTAAACGCACATGACGGCTAAGAAAATTGTAATTCCTTAATCCTATATGGTCAAACGGGATATACGATCGTTTTGTGACCCCATCCCCGCATTGAGTCATAAAAAACGCGGAGCTTGTGCGGCTCCGCGTTATCCTCCTATGATTGACGCATGTTGCGATTGATAACGTCGAGCAGACGTTCAAGCGCTATGCCCGGCCAATCAGGCCGCGGGAATACGGTCTCTTGGATTTCGTGATAGTGTTCCAACCATATCTTCCTCGATTCCAACAAATCGCTGATGCTATGCGCAAGTGCGCGCGGCTCGCCGTAAACCGGAATTGACGTTCCTGCTTCGGCCCATTCCCACTTGCGCCGTCCGAATATCTCCGGGTTTCGACCGAGTGTGATTTCGGTCATGAATGCAATTGCGGGCTTCCGCTGGCATGCGGCTCCCACCTCGGCAGTAGAGCATTCGCCGATAACAAGATCAGCCCCGACAATCATTTCTTCTTCCGCAAGGTCAGTCAGCTCGAACCTGCTTCCGGCAAGCACTTCGGATGATTTTCCCCGCACAGTCAGCTTGAGCGGCACACCCGCATAGAAAGCGCCATTATACTCTTTCCACGGGAGCGCAGCTCCGGGATGAGCGCTGTATACCACAATGATGTCTGGGTTATTCAGGATTTTTACTGCCTGAAGCACCATCGCAAGCGCCGGAACAGCAATCATCGTGTCCTTATGGCCGGAGACAAAAATCACCTTTTGGCCGCGAGAGATGCCGAGTTTGGCACGAACCTCGTCGCGCGTGGCCTTCACAAAAAAGTATTTGTCCCAATCAGGATTTCCGCATGCAACGATTTCTGTATAATACGTCGGAAAAATGCCGCGCGACAGTTCCCGTTCTTTCTCGTTGATGACAGAAACAAACGATACTCCACTCCGGACGCTCTCAAACCACGAACGCGCCTGACAACCCGGCGCATCGGCATAAAGCCCGACTCTTTTCTCTGGGCCGAACGTCATCGCTATGGCAAAAAGCTCCGGCGCTGATCGCTCGCGGCTCGATGACATTCCGACAAGTACTACTTTTGCTTTGCGTACAGCATCCTTAATGCCCTCTTTATCCAAAACGACTTCGCCTCTCCCGAGAAATGCGACACAATCGGTTTTTTTCTGGACAAGAGAAAGCGCATTCGACGGCGCGGGATCAGTCGCAACAACCACGAGATCCGTATTCATTACGAACCTCCTTCATGTAGAGTTCTGAAATTACGGTATCAGGAATCTAACTCTGTGTCAAGATTTGAAGATCAGGAAGTCACCGGAAACACGATTCGTCAACCGAAACCTTGAATGTGTTGTTTGGGATATTCCGGTCATAAAATTCCTCATTGAAAACTCCGGAATACCGGGGATCAATGATGCCGGATTCCCCCGCTTTGATAGGCGAATACGGGAATCCGCGATTGTCCTTTTCCGCGGGTGGTCCGAGACGGACTAAAAGTTCTTTTTGGGATTCATTCAGTATTTTAATAAGACAGGATGTTGTATCGTTTTCTTTTTTTGTAAGTTGCACTTCTGCGGGATCAAACCCTTGATTCGTATAGCGGACGATAGGGCCGGAGAACTTTTCTTCATTAATAATATTCGTTTCTAATCCTCCGTCAGGAGTTTTTGGCGCTTCGACCCGCGGATTTGCAGATGGTACAGGTTTTTTGATGAAAGGCGGATATATAATTGCGAGCGTAACCACGATGAAAATAATGAGGATAGCACCCGTCGTAATCGCTACGTTCCACGGGTCTTTGAAGATGTTTCGGAAAAAATCCTTCATGCTCGCAGTATACGCGTTTTCTCAAGAACTTGAAAATTATTATCACTACCAGTACACTCAAGCAGTGGAAACGAAGCAAAAAAGCATTCTCATTGCCACCATTATTCTTTTGGTAGGATTCAGCATCTGGTGGTATCAAGGATATCGGGTCGACAAATCAAAGGAAACCATTGCTGTTCAATCAATAGGAACAATTGAAGATATGAATACGTCGGATTCGGACAGCGCATCACAGCCAGCAGAGAGAAATCCTGTTGCTGCTTTTGAAACAACAAAAGGGATTATTGAGATTGAACTCTTTCTGGATAAAACGACTATCACAGCAAGAAATTTTATAAAACTTGCTGAATCGGGGTTTTACGACAACACGAAATTTCATCGCGTAATTAAAGGATTTATGATTCAGGGCGGAGACCCGAATTCGAAAGGTTCTGATGCGTCGCAATACGGCTTTGGCGGTCCCGGCTATACGATCCAAGACGAATTTGTGAATGGTCTTTCAAACGTCCGCGGCACAATCTCAATGGCAAATATTGGTAAACCGAACACCGGCGGATCGCAGTTTTTCATAAATCAGGTGGATAATATCGGCCTTGATTTTGACAAGCCGCCCCTTACCTCGAGCCATCCCGTTTTTGGGAGAGTCATACGCGGTATGGACATTGTTGATGCAATTGCAAATACGCTGACAGATCAAAATGGCGTTCCCAAGACGCCAATCAGTATCAAACACATTCGAATTACATACTAAAACCCCGTACGTATCGGGGTTTTAGTATAGATACTTGTACAACAGCGTTAAAGTGGCGCGATGAACTTTGGTCTTCGTATCGCGACCCAAAGCGCCCATGTGCCGACAATAAGGTGAAGGACTGTATCCGCAGGATTTTGGAATTCCGCGCCCAGGAAGCGTATGCCAACCATAAAAGGGCTCGCGGCGCTGTAGAGTCCGGTAATGATCCCAAGGATCCCGATCACGAGCGCCACAATTCTTCTGATATCTGTCGGGAGCGTGAACGCTCCGGCGATTGCAATAACGCCAAGAGCGATGTACGCCCAATTTTCGGCGTCTCCGAAATACCACGCCGCGCCGAAAACACTTGTTGCTGGCGTCGGGCCAGTAATTCCGGTTAGTCCGAGGATTCCCAAAAGGAGGAATAGAACTCCAGCTATTGCAAGGAATTGTTTTGGATTCATAAAACGTCTATAGCGCTTTTTCTTGGGTTATTCGACGATGAGTTGCCCGACCATTCCCATTTGTCGATGGGTTCCTACACTGCAGTAATACTCGAAGGTGCCGGTTTTTGACGCGACAAATTCCGTTGACGCTGATTGGCCGGTTGAGATGCGGCTTGTCCGCGCATTGAATTCATCGATAACCAAATCATGGAATCCGTCCGTACTTGCGAGATTGATTTTTACCGTGCCTCCTTTTTTCACCCGGATTTCGGTCTGGGAAAATGAGAAACTTTTCGCCGTGAGAGAAACGGTTTCTACATGAGGCGATTCCATCATGCCGGCTCCATTCGGTTCCATCATGGTATCGCTTCCCGTTGTTCCATTTTTTTCAGTTGTCTTACTACTTTTTTCTTTTTCTGTTGCACTGTTCGTTTCCTCTGAAGGGAGCGCATTGTATTGCTGAAATACATAATACATCCCGCCGGCAAGAATAAGGGCGATTGCAATAATGCCGATCATAAGCGGTGCGCCGAAGCCCCGATTATTTTTCTCGCTATACATGGATAAAAATGTTACCGGGTAATATAGTGTATTTGATTTTATCACATTTATTCTCCGGCGTCATTTTGTTTAGTTAAGACGAGGCACGCGGAATTTATGCAGTAGCGCTTTCCTCCTTTATCTCTGGGCCTATCAGTTTTTGTGATATCATTTTTATTACTCATGATGTTTTTGAATGAACAATAACTACTTTTTTCCTGGAACGCGCGCCGCGAACAATTTCGACATGCGCGCGAGGCACGCTAAAGTATTCGGCAACGAGTTCGATGATCCGCGCATTTGCCCTTCCGTCCCGCGGCGGCTCTTTTACTGAAACGGTAAAGTGAATACCATCAGTGGTTGCAACGGATTCTGACTTTGCATTCGGCCGCGCGTTCACATATATTTCCATGAAGTATAGTATATGCGGCGAAAAAAAGAAGGCAAAGTGCCTTCATCATGGTTTCGGGAAATAGTGAGAGAGAAGATATTCGCGCGACATCCGGATTTCATACGCCCTCCGGTGTTTGCGGATAGGTGGAGTGTTGGGACTTTTGGATTTCCGTATCCGGAGAATAAGCGCTTCTGCGTTTGCCATAGCAAGGCGTTCTACGATACCGGGCCCCCTTCTCGGGATTACATCAAATCCGAAATATTCTGCCTCGCGATAAAGAACTGTATTACCGGTGATTGCGCATACGTTGCGATACCGCGGTCGTGTTGCAAGAGCGTGTGCAAGGATCCGAAGCGACTGTGCAAAATCACGCCGTAACTTTATTGTCGCGCGTCCGGTGGGCGCCGTTTTTTGCATCTCGCGCGTTTTCTCTTGGTTTATGTGGATTGAAACAATCTGCTCTCCGCCGCGAGTAGTGAGGTGGAAAAGAATGACATTTCCCGCCCGCGACTCCGGCCGATTAAGACGGTACCAACGGATGTAGCACCAATCATACAGCCAGAATATCCAGTCAGATATCCACCGGAGCATTGTTCCTCCTTAAAAAGGTTCACTCACATACAATATCCCGCCGTTCTTAACGGGTCAATGAAGCTCCGCGCAGCAGAGCTGCGCGGTATCTTGCGGAATTCTTCCGAAGCCGAATACCCTCCTTCGCTCGCCTGCGGCGAGCTTCGGAAGGGTTATTCTCCTCGCCTTGCCTACTCCGCCGAAGCAGCCGCTTCGGCTGCGAAGGCCGGGCATCCCCGCAGCAAGCTGCGGGGTATTCGACGAAGGAGAATAAAGAGAAAGAGCGTAGCCACTATGAAACCACATTCACCGGCTTTCCGGCAAGAAATGCTTCAATACCTTCGACGCTTGCGTCAAGAATCCGTTCAAGCGCCTCTTTTGAGTTGAAGGCATTGTGGGGCGTTACCACAACATTCGGCAAATTAATGAGGACATGATTTGCAAGAATTGTTTTGATATTGTGTTCTGCCACATTTCCTTTTGCGATAAAATCGAGCTCGTCTTTGATGACGATTTCTTCTTCAAGAACATCGAGCCCTGCGCCGCCAAGGTGTCCGGATTTCAATGCCTCCACAAGGGCCTCGGTCTCCACAATGCCGCCGCGGGAGGTATTCACGAGATATGCGCCCTTTTTCATCTTTGCGAGCGATTCCCGATTTATGAGATGATGTGTTTCTGCAGAATAGGGAACGTGAAGTGTCACGATATCGCTTGTGCCGAGAACTTCCTCGAGCGAAAGATATGAAAACCCGGCTGATTTTGCATATGCCGCGTCAGGATACGCGTCATATGCAATGATATTCATACCAAAGCATCGGGCGCGTTCAATCACTTTTTTCCCGATTTTTCCAGTTCCGATAACGCCGAGCGTCTTTCCCATGAGATCAAACCCCCTCAATCCTTCAAGAGAAAAACTGCCTGTTTCGCGGATCCGGTCAAATGAAAGAAATATTTTTCGGGAAAGCGTAAGAATGAGGGCAAGCGTAAATTCTGCGACTGTGTGATCGCCGTAGGAAGGGACGTTTGAAACTATAATCCCCCGCTTTTTCGTTTCATCGAGATCAATATGATCATATCCGACAGAGCGCGCCATGATAAAACGGAGGTTTGGGAATGCCGTAAGAACCGTCTCATCGACGGATGAATCAACAAACACTGAAATAACGTCAAAATCGGTTTCGGCGGGTAGGTCTTCTTTTGTGAGCCGTTCCGAAAAAAAACTGGCCGATGGCAGAAGTGCGGTTCCCTCCACCTGTCGGCGAAGGTATGCTTCCTCATCGCCTGTTACTCCAAAAAACGCAATCTTCATCCCGTTAGAAACAAGCCCCGTTAGAAGTTTCCCGAAAATGAGAAATACCCTTGAAATAGGGTTTGCAGAGATTAATCGTATAATTGTTCATCGTGAGCATATCAAAACTTCTAACGGGGCAGGTCGCGGTCTATTTGACCCCGATACTGCTTAGTAATTGAGTTAAAGTGAGTCAATTTTCGTAATCAATAAGTGTATAGCGACCGCGGTTTCTAACGGGATTCATTGTATGCGGGATTACTCCGCGGGTATTTTGAGCGCTTCCTTCACTTTCTTTACGACATCCTCAAGATGCCACTCCATTTTCTGAAGATACCCAAGCGCGCCAAGCTCAACCGCTGCAGCCACCCGGTCAATGTCGTCCAGATTTGTAAGGACAAGCACCGGCGTCTGGGAATCGTCCTTCTCCATCTTCCGGAGCTCGCGGAGCATCTGGATTCCGTCCATCCGCGGCATAACAATATCCAAAAGAATCAAATCGGGTTTTTCCCTCGAAATAAGGGCAAGGCCGTCCTTCCCGTTCGAAGTGTGGATCACCCGAAATCCGGCTGTAGAGAGCGATTCTGAAAGGGTTTTTGCGAGCGACTCATCGTCCTCAATAACGGCAATGGTATATGACTTTTTCATGCTTTCAGTATATCAAAATTTTTCTGTCATGGGGAGATGGGCGGGAAATCCACTGCACTCCGGCCCTTACGGATTACTACGGCAGAAATGAAAAGAATCGTGGACATAACGGCTGAAAATATGCAGTATTCGCAGATTGCTTTGAGGATAAATACTTGGATTCCGATAAGAATGAGGGAAACAATAAATCCGATGACGGTGAAGCGGACTGCAGGAAAAAAAAGCGATGATTTCGTATCGGCATACCACACTGCAGCAAGAAAGAAAAAGAGATAGTAGGCGGCTCCGGCAAGCGCAATGGGGACTCCGCCGATAACCGCATAGCGGGAAGACGTGACGGTCTCGCATCCTTCAAGAAGCCGGCAGGTCACCGGGGAACCGAGATAAAACTTTGCCGTAAGATATGCTGAGTCGGCAAACCCCAAAACGCTCGCGGCGAGGAAAATAAGAAGGATGCTAACGGGGATTTGCGCGTGCGGCGGACTCGATCTGCTGTTTGAATTCGTCATACGATCGGGGATTTGTCATTTTTTTGCCATTGAGAAAAAAGGTCGGGGTTGCCGCAATCCGCGACTCCACGCCGCCAAAAAAATCGCGCTCAACTCTTTGTTTTGTATCGGCTGAATTCATGTCGGAACTGAATTTCTGTTCGTCAAGGCCAAGTGCACTTGCGTATGAGAGAAAAAGCGGCATCGGGTCACTCGCCGCCGACCATTCGCCTTGACGTTCAAAAATGAGATCATGCATCTCCCAAAACTTTCCCTGGAGCCCTGCGGCCTCTGCCGCGTATGCGGCGGGCTTTGCATTTCCGTGCTGCGGGAGCGGAAAATGACGGTACACTATCCGGATTTTGTCGCCGTACTCCTCCGCGAGCTGTTTGACTACCGGAGCAAATGCCGCACACGCCGGGCATTGAAAATCGCTGTATTCGACAAGTGTGACGGCCGCGTCCGCAGACCCTTTCATGTGATCATCCGATGTCACCGGGTTTTTCAAATCCCCTTCTGTGCTGTTTCCCAGAGATCGAGAAAGCCATACCGCGCCCCCCACAATGAGAACGAGCGCCAAAACCACTCCTCCCCATAATCCAAATCGTTTCATACACGCTATGTTACCAAAATAAAATTTTCGACACAATAGCTATTTTTCTTTTGATGCCAAAACCGACGGATTCGCCGCTTCAACAACAGTAAATGTTTCTCGCCCAAGCACGTGCCCGGCCTCCGTAATGACGGCAACTCGCCATTTCCCCGGAATTATTGCCCGCTTGAAACTATACCCCCGGTATCCTTGATCGCGCCCGCCGATTATGGAAAAGCGGATTATCTCATCCTCGACCCATTCGCCCTTTTTCTCATCGTAATGGGACCATTGGTGGGCAATGCCAAGAGAAATCTTTGTCGGCGCAAACACGGAACTGAACATGTATACCGGTTCTCCGCGCGCCCAATGGAATGTTCGACTGGTTTCCTGGAAAAGAGCATACCACGGCGCTGGCTCAAACGTAACGGCAAACGCATTCCCTTGCTCGGCAACAGAGTGGTATATCCCGCTTTCCTTGAGCGAAAGCGGGACAGGCGGAATGATATTCGCGAAATAAAGTATATTGAATGCAATATATATGCCGCCGACGCTTACCATGAGCGCACGTTTGCTTTTTCGGGAAATCGAGGGTGCAATCTTGGCGGTACACAAGAAAAAGACCGCAATACCGAAGATACTTGCGATGCCTGCAACAAAAAATACGAAACGATCCATACGTCCGAGAAAAATGGGCAAAGCGAATATGAGATACGAAAAGAGAGCGAAAAAGAATATGCTCATATGGAAGACAAAACGCTTGTATTGCAAGCGAAACCGCTCGTTTCCCACCAAGAGGATGGCGAGCGTCCCAAGAAAGAGCCAGCTTTTTATAACCGAGCCGCTCGTCGTATAAAAAATGACAAACGCGCTGAAAAGCCCGCCGAACGCAAACTGCATGATAACCGGCACGAATTGGATTCCATGATCAAGAAAACCGAATTTGAGCCGCCCGCTTCGGTATGCGTGGAGAAGCATGATGCTCCCGCCGGCCACAAGGAGATATCCAATGAGAACAATATGGTCAATCAAAAAATCAATGCGCCGGAGCGTCAGCGTATCAAATAAAAAACCAAGCACAAACGTAAACGGCGCAATATAGCGCTCGTATGTATGAATAAACGTCTCAATACGCTCTGATTTTGCAATACTGTTCATGCGTTCATATTTCGTCTGACATTCGCGCTTGGGATAGGACGAAAAAATGCCGGTCTTGGCCGGCGTTTCGACTATGTGGGCAGCTTCCCCCTATGCAGTAAATCGGTAAATCCCCTATTCATCTCGGCGTCAGATAATATCTTGTGATATCCTGATGTATGCGAACCGAACTTTTCGTCATCAACGCCATCCCTATCAGGAGAATGTTCTTCACACCACCGCACGTCAAGTATTTCCTCCATCGGATCTGCATCGGGTTCGCACCCCGGGCAGTACTTTCTGGACTGATCGGGCGCATCCGAAAAGACGTTAAATTGCACGATACACCCCCCCTGATGATCTACAAAAAGCATAGTACGATCTCGCCTACTCTTCAACACACAATATAGGCAGTACGGACGACAAGAAACTATTGGGACAAGTGTTTCTTTATCTTTTCAACCAGCTCGTCGAGATCAATGCTTTTATGGACGTAGTCGGCGACAATTGATTCTTTTGCGTATTTTTCCGCTTCCGGAGAAAAGTCCTCATTGGTGAGAAAGAGCACCGGTATATCTTTTGTAATGGCGTCCGTGTGGAGGCGGTGTGCAATCGTGAATCCGTCGACATCAGGCATTCGGATGTCAAGGAGAATGAGATCGGGGTGCATGCGCCGCGCGATCTCCCGTCCCTCGTTTCCATTTCGCGCGTAGATGACGTTGAACCCTTCGGCAGAGAGTTTCGCCCCGAAAAGACGAAGAAGCATTTCATCGTCGTCAATCATGAGAATATGGGCGCTTTGTTGCGTATCCACCTTCTGTTCCATGGCGCTATTGTACCAATGCGTGCGCCGCATGACAATAAAACTCCTCGGACTTCCGCCCGCGGCTTCCTGACGATTGCGTCGAATCAAAACTATCCGCCCTCTTATGGCAATACGGGCATATACGCGGAAGAAAGAAAAACAATGAGAAAAAACGCGGAGAAAAAGAAAATGAGCCACGCCATACTCCACAAGACCACTTGAAACGCCTCTTTTCGCCGATTCCCGAAAAAAAGAAGAACCGGATAACCGAAAACAATGGAAGCGGAAATCGTCGCGGAAATCACAAATGCGAGGAGAAAAAGGATAATTCCCATAATCGGCTGCGGCCGAATGGCGTGCGCCGCGAGCCATTGCTCAAATGTATATGCGAGCGCGGCAAAAAGGGTTATATAAAGCACAAGTCCGGATGCCTGAAACAGCCCGGTTGTACGCGGCAAAAATTTGAGATCCCGCATCATAATATACTATAGAACTGCGCGGCAGAGCCGTTGGGTAACGGGTAGAATCGTACCTGTGCATGACGGGATTGTACACACTGGCTGTTTTTGAATACTATAGATATATAGAATATGAAGACCCGGTTACGGCGCCTGACTAAAAACGTCCGTGCGGGCCAAAGCACAAAAACCATATGAAACAAGCACTTCTCATTATCGAAGACGATCCGTTTATCAGCGAACTTCTCACAAAGGAGCTTATCAATTCTGGTTTTACTGTCCACTATAGCGCCGATGCGGAAGGCGGTATAGAAATCCTGAAAACGCGAATCCCCGACATTATTCTTCTTGACATCCTTTTGCCGGGCATGAACGGCTTTGAATTTCTTGAAAAAATAAAAGCCGAGGAGCGCACAAAAGCAATACCGGTTGTCATCTTGAGCAATCTCGGAAGCGAGGACGACATCAAAAAGGGAAAGGGCCTTGGCGCTGACGCGTATCTTGTAAAGGCGAATTTCATCATGGAGGACGTTGTAAAAAAAATAGAAGAAGTCCTCCAAAAGAAAAAAACAGGCCATTCAAAGGTCGAACACGCATAAAAACCCTATATTGTCATCACTACTTGGTATGTCTCTTGCACAATTTATTCCAGTATCGGCAATGGTCGGGATCGTCGCGGCGCTCTGGGTATATGTCGGAAGCTACTTCGGGCTTCAGCTCTGGGTGCCGTTCATCAAGACGGCCGTCATCCCGCACATGCACTGGTCGATGCTGCTGGTGTTGATTTACCTGTGGGTCGTCGGTTTCAGCAACGCGATCAACCTGACCGACGGTCTCGACGGCCTCGCGGT
>CAYHJX010000025.1:0-10447 GCA_964357005.1 uncultured Candidatus Saccharibacteria bacterium
CGGGCGAGCCAATGACTTCATTCCCTAACTGGCGGAAGCGGGAGGATTCGAACCTCCGATACCTATTAAGGTATACTTGCTTTCCAAGCAAGCGCACTCTTTCGCCTTCTTGGGCGAAAGCCGGGGCTACATTATTATATCATCCAAAGCGGAGGGTGAGAGATTCGAACTCTCGATACCCGTTAAGGTATACAGTCTTTCCAGGACTGCGCACTAGACCACTATGCGAACCCTCCGCTTTGGATACGTTTCAATGAATAGCCCGCCAAAGGTGAAAACATTCACCTTTGGCCCACTATGCGACGCTTCCAAAAAACTATTTCTCCTCCATCCGCATTCCGAGAAGCGCGCGGATGCGGTCTTCAACCGGCGGATGCGTTGAAAATATTTTTACGAGCCACGGGGTTTTTCGCCCCATGTCCCGATCCGCGCCAAACGGATTTTCGAGAAACAAGTGAGCGGTTGCGTTGGACGCCGTTCGCATGGGACGGGAATATACGGCGATTTTTTTCAAGGCAGAGGCAAGCCCGTCGGGATAGCGAGTAAGGAGTGCCCCTGATGCATCGGCAAGAAACTCGCGTTTCCGGGAAATCGCAAAATGAAGTAACTGTGCGATAATCGGAGCGAGTATTGAAAGAAGAACCCCCACAAGAAGAATTATTCCTCCGGCCTTTCCCCTATCATTGTCATCGCCAAAACTTCGAAACATCATTGAGCGCGTAAACATATCGGAAAGAACTGCAATAAACCCGACAAGAACGACCGCAACAGTCGAAACAAGCATATCCCGATTTCCAATGTGCGAGAGCTCATGCGCAAGAACTCCTTCAAGTTCCGATCGATCAAGAATTTCAAGAAGGCCCGTTGTTACACAAACAACTGCGTGCTTCGCATTCCGGCCGGTGGCAAACGCGTTTGGCGCTTTATCTTCAATAATGTAGAACTTCGGCATGGGAAGCCCTGCGGCAATCGAAAGATTTTCAAGAATCCGATAAAGCTCCGGATGCTCGGCCATATCCACTGGCCGCGCGCGGTGAAGTCCGAGAACGATCTTATCCGAAAACCAGTAGCTTATGAAATTCATGGATACGCTGAAGATGACGGCGATATAGAGTATTGCGGGATTTTGGTATACCCCGGCCATAACCCAGCCGATCGCAATGACAATTCCGAAAAAGCAGGACATTAGGAGCCATGTTTTCCAGATATTTCTTGATTTTTGCGTATATAACGTCATATCCTGCTTACCCACGCACCAGAATGCCCCGAGTGCAAACCAGCAAAAGAATGATCGATACACTGGCATTCAGTGCGGGGTTTCGCGCTCCAAATGCTAAAATAAGCTGATACTCCGAGTGTAAACTTGGGAGCGCTCAACTTTTCCCCACAATCGTATCAAATATTTTCTTTTCCGGCAACGCGGCGAATGGTATACTATATAATACTCAAGAGATACTTCGTAATCCGCGCTACCCATGATCAAAGAAATTCAAATCGGCCAAACATCCTGGATTTCCATTATACATCCCGGGAAAAAAGATATTGACACGCTCAAGTCCCAATTCCCGGATATGCACCCGCTTATTTTAAGCGACCTTCACACGCCGACCATCCGGCCTTTGTCTGAAGCGTACGAACGGGAAATGTACATGGTCATGCATTTTCCTGCGCTTATCTCAAACGAGAACAAAGTAAAACCCCGGGAAATCGATCTCATTTTGCGAAAAAAAACGATTGTGACCGTACAGTACGACCCGATTAAGGAAATTGACGATGTCTGGAACGAATGCGAATCGAATAAAGAACTCGCGGAACAATACGGCAAATCGCCAATCGATCTTCTCTACCACCTTCTGAAGCGGATATTCTCGCGGACGTTTGCGGAACTTGACCAGATTCAGGCGGAAATTGACAAGGCGGAAGAAAAAGTGTTTGCCGGCCGCGAAAAAGAAATTTTTACCGATATCACGCTTCTCAAGCGGGATGTCCTTGATTTTTCGCGTGCGATGAAGCCCCAGCGGATGATTCTTGAATCGTTTCTCGAGGACGGGCCAAAGCTCTACGGCGAGCATGCGCGGCCGTTTCTTGCCGCACTCTTTTCGGAATATATGCGCGCGGCAAACCTCCTCGAAAACCATAAAGAAGCGCTTGACGCCCTCTATGATACGACTTCCTCCCAACTCGCAACAAAAACAAACGAAATCATGCGCGTATTTACCATTCTTGCATTCATCAGCTTTGTCCCGACCGTTATCGCAAACATTTACGGCATGAACATTCGTGATCTCCCATTCGGAGATCATCCGTACGCATTTTTAATTGTCGTGGGAATCATGGTTACTCTTACGCTTTCCATCTACCTTGCGCTCAAATGGCGAAAACTTGTATGATAATGCCGAATGAACGCGCCAAAAATCCGCATCTATAATACGCTTTCGCGCACCAAAGAGCTTTTCAGACCCATCCGAAAAGGACGGGTTGGTTTATATACATGCGGGCCGACGGTCTATAACTACGCGCATATCGGGAATCTTCGGACATATATATTTGAAGATATTCTTCGTAGGACGCTCGAACACGCGGGCTTTAACGTCACCCACGTCATGAATATCACGGACGTGGGCCATCTCACCTCTGATGCCGACGAGGGCGATGACAAGCTTGAAAAAGGCGCGAAGCGGGAGGGAAAAACCGTTTGGGAGATCGCGGCGTTTTACACGAAGGCATTCCTGAAAGACATTGAAGCGCTTCACATAAAAAAAGCACATACCATTATCCCCGCGACACGGACAATACAGAAGCAAATCATACTAATCAAAGCGCTTTTTACGAACGGCTACGCATACGAAACATCGCAGGCAATCTACTTTGATGTTTCAAAATTCAAAAATTATACGCGCCTTTCCCGCCAGAAACTTGGAGAAAAGATTGCCGGGGCGCGACGCGAAGTGGTCGGGGATTCGGAAAAAAGGAATCCGCAGGATTTTGCTCTCTGGTTCAAGCGTGTAGGAAAATTCTCGCGCCACACCATGCACTGGAACTCTCCGTGGGGCGACGGATTCCCGGGATGGCATATCGAATGTTCCGCCATCTCCACTTTTGCCCTCGGTCAACCATTCGACATCCACACTGGCGGTGTTGACCACATAACCGTGCATCATACAAATGAGATTGCACAATCCGAAGCGGCATTCAAGAAACCGCTTGCGAACTACTGGATGCATGGCGAATTTCTCGTAATTGACGATACAAAAATGGCGAAATCAGAGGAAAATTTTCTTACGCTCCCCACGCTGACGGAAAAAGGATTTTCTCCGCTTGCTTACCGCTACCTTGTCCTCACCTCGCACTACCGCTCAAAACTCAACTTCACATGGGAATCGCTTGCCGGAGCAAAACATTCTCTTGAGCGGCTCTATGAATGTATCCGGGTGCTCCTCGAAAAACGCCGAAAATCAAAAAAAACCCGTTCGCTCCGCGCCTACCAACACGTATTCGAACGAGCTTTGGCCGACGATCTTGATACGCCAAAAGCGCTTGCGGTTATTTGGAAGCTTATTGCCGAATATAACGCACGGCCGGACTCTTTTGACGCGCACGAGATTCGCCGGCTTTTATATGATTTCGATGCCGTTCTTGGACTTGGATTCAAATCAATCAAACAAGAGAAAATTCCCGAGCGCATCCGCCTGCTTGCGGAAAAACGTGAAGCGTATCGAAAAAGTAAAAATTGGGCTCTTGCAGATAAAATCCGCGGCGATATAAATTCTGCCGGATTTGCACTTCTTGATACGCCCGAGGGGGTCCGCATCCAGAAAAAACACGCCTGACAGAACTCGCCAAATTACTTTCCACATCTTTTACCCCGTTACAAGAAGAGCGCGGATGTAATCCCGTACATAAACTATCACTATAGAATGATACGAGCGTAAACTCACGGTCATCTTCTTGTAACGGGGTTTACCGATACGAATGAACGAAGTATTGCAGGAACTCCTTCAAGCGCGCTATGCTTGAGGCAGATTTTTTTCCCTCCTTATGGCACCCGCAGAGAAAAAAACCGGCGACATACGGATGCCGCCGCAAAATATCGAGGCAGAAATGTCCGTCCTGGGGTCATTGATGCTCGATAAAGACGCGATATTCAAAGTCGCGGATTTCCTTATTCCCAAGGATTTTTATAAGCCAATCCACGGCGACATTTATGAGGCAATGCTTGACCTCATGCAGAAGCGCGAACCCATTGACATTGTGAGCGTCACTGACCGCCTCCGCGAAAAGGGAAACCTTGAAACAATCGGCGGCTCCGGGTATCTCACGAGCTTGGTAAACACCGTGCCAACGGCGTCTCACGTCGCCCACTACGCGACCATTGTCAGGAAAAAGCGCCTCCTGCGGGACCTTATTGAGACGTCCCAGCATATCGCGGAGCTCGGATATAAAGAGGAACAGGATGTCGACCATATCATTGATGAAGCGGAGCAAAGAATTTTCGCGGTTGCCCGCGGAACCATCAAACAGGAATTTCAGGCGGTGCACGCTGCGCTTGCGGAGGCGTGGGACCGGATTGAACGGCTTCACAAAGGCGACGGAATGCTCCACGGCGTGCCAACCGGATACGCCGATCTCGACAACTATCTTGCAGGACTTCAGCGTTCAGATCTTATCGTTCTCGCGTCGCGCCCCAGTATTGGAAAGACATCGCTTGCACTCAATATTTGCAGGAATGTTGCCGTTGAACACAAAAAGGCCGTAGCTCTCTTTAGTATTGAGATGTCGAAGGAACAGCTCGTTGATCGCCTCATCGCGTCAGAAGCAAACGTAGATCTCTGGCGGCTCCGAACCGGTCGGCTCCGCGAAGAAGAAAACGAATTTGTCCGCATCCGGGATGCAATGACCATTCTTTCAGACGCGCCTCTCTACATTGATGATTCGCCTTCTCCGACTGTCATGGATATTCGGGCAAAAGCGCGACGCTTCCAGGCAGAACGCGATCTTGGACTTGTCATGATTGATTACCTGCAGCTTATCCAAGGGACCGGAAGAATAGAGTCGCGCGTCCAAGAAGTATCCGAAATTTCCCGAGCGCTCAAGGCAATGGCAAAAGAATTAAATGCGCCGGTCCTTGCGGTTTCCCAGCTTTCGCGCGCCGTTGAAATGCGGCCGTCCGCGCGGCCCAAGCTCTCCGATCTTCGTGAGTCAGGATCGATCGAGCAAGATGCGGATGTTGTCATGTTTATCTACCGCGAAGACAAAGTCAGGGAAAACTCTGACAAGAAAAATATCGCTGAAATCCTCATTGAAAAGCATAGAAACGGACCCACGGGCAAGGTTGATCTCTATTTCAACGAGGAAACTGCGACATTCCGTTCGCTTGAAAAATATTATGCCGAAGGAACACAGCAGATATGACTACGCTCTACCCGAAATCAGTCGAAGCGCTTATTGAGCTTTTCTCAAAATTCCCCGGTGTGGGGCCGCGGCAGGCCAATCGATTTGTATTGTATTTGCTGCGGCAAAACAAAACGCTCATCGCGCCCATCGCAGAGCTTCTCAAAAACGTCGAGGAGAATATCGGATTCTGCTCCGAATGTTTTCGCGTCATGGACACAAGCAACGATAATACGCTCTGCTCGTTTTGCGCGGATGAAAAACGAGATCCTGCGTTTCTTGCGGTAGTTGAAAAGGAATCCGATATGCAGAATATTGAGAAACTTGGGACGTTCTCCGGGCGATACCATATACTCGGCGGAGTTATACAAACGCTTGACCCGGAGTCACCCCAACGTCTCCATTTAAAAGAACTGCATTCCCGCATCGCCGCCGCGCTCGCAAAAACCGGCTCTGCGGAAGTCCTTCTTGCGACGTCCGCAACCACAGAAGGCGATATGACAGCGCTTTACATCGAGCGGATTCTTGCCCCGCTCAAAACGCAATATCAAAAGTTCCGGATCACGCGCCTCGGCCGCGGGCTTTCGTCCGGGTCAGAGCTTGAATACGCAGACGACCAAACGCTCCGAAACGCGTTGGCGAATAGGAAATAATCCCCTCCTTCTGGAGGGGATTATTTTACCTGTATATCAGTGATTTCAACTTCAGTATAATGTTGGCGATGGCCTTTTTTCTTGCGCCACCGCGCTTTGGGCCGATACTTAAACACAATCACCTTCTTATCCCGCGCTTGCTTCGTGACACGCGCCTTGACTGACGCGCCCGTTACATTCGGCGTTCCGACGATAACGTTCTCGGAATCATCAACAGTAAGGAGCACGTCAGAAAACACAAACGGCTCGCCTTCTTTGGCGCCAAGTTTTTCTACTTTAAGTTTTTTTCCGGGAGCCGCGATATACTGCTTCCCGCCTGTTCGAATAACTGCCCACATACCCTAATAGGGTACTCGAAGAATCGTCCGTTGTCAAAGGTTATTCTTCGTCGTGGGGCCCGGGAATGGCCGCAACCTCAATGCCTATTTTTTCCGATGTAATCCGCATGACATCCTTATCGATTTTTCCGAGTTCCTTGTAGGCGCTGTTATACGCGTTTACCGTGGTGCCAAGATGCCCGCCGAGCTTTTTCATATATGTTTCGTAGGCGCCGATATGGCGGCCAAGCTCTTCAACACGCTTTACGATTTCTTTTGCCGATTCTTCGATCTGAAGCGCCTTCAACCCCTGGAGAATCATTTTCAAATGCGAAAGAAACGTGGTCGGAGATACGATATGCACCTTTTTTTCAATGAATGCGTATTCGATGAGATCGCGGGTATTTGTCTTTACTGACCCGACTTGGTTTACCAAGAGATCGTAATAAATGCCTTCCGCGGGAATAAACATGAATGCAAAATCCATGGTCCCTTCTTCCGGGCGCACATACTTTGACGTCTCGTCTATCCGGTTCCGGAGATCCTGTTTGAACACTTTTTCAAGGCGCTCTCGTTCTGTCGGGTCCCGTTCCTCACGAACACGGTTATAGTTTTCGAGGGAAAACTTCGAATCAATCGGAATAATCTTATCCCGGACAAAAATAACCGCGTCCACGATCATTCCGTCCTTAAACGGATACTGCATTTGATACATGCCCGGCGGAAACACATTTTTCAAAAGCGTTTCGAGATAATATTCCCCCAAAATCCCCCGCTGTTTCGGATTTTTCAGAATATCCTCAAGATTTTTCAACTGATCCGCAAACCCGACCACCTGGCGATTCGTCTCATCGAGCTTTGTCAGACGCTCGGTCACCTCCTGGATAATGCGGGTACTTGTCCCAAATTGGGACTGAAGCGCCCTGGTTGACTCGGAAAGCCGCTCATCAAGCGTGCGAGAAATGTCCGAAAGCTGCCTTTGGAGCAAAAGAAGGGCGGTATCCCCTTCCGGTGCTTTTTTTTGCCTTGAAAGATACCAAAATACCCCCCCGAATCCGAGTGCCAAAACCGCTAATATAAGCCAAATTTGGATATCCATAAGATTATTTTTGCATAAAATTCTGCTTGACTTTTTCCCCTTAGGGGTATATATTGGAAAAAGATCACGGATAGTATGCCGTGGTTTTTATTTGAGCTAATTCTGGCGCCGAGGAAGCGGATATTCGGTAAAATGACGTATGTTTGCCGGACAGGAGGAATAAACGCGCTTCGATGCCCACATTCATATTAGCGCATATCTTTTAACATTAATACTTGCCATAGGGCTTGCTCGACCTCAGGGCGCACAAGAGACGCCAATCGCACAGCCAGAATATAATCACCCTGTTTCCCAGACGCTCCCGATTGAACAAAAGCCGACTGATGAGAAGGGGTATGCCGAATATGCGGCAGTAAAAGCAGGTCTTAAACCAGACCTCATCCAAAATATCATCCGGTGCGAATCAGAATGGCGCCTCGACGCCAAAGGAGATAACGGGACCTCCCACGGGCTCCTCCAATTCAAATCCCCGACGTTTGAGCTCTTCTCAAAAAAGTACGGGCTCGAGGGATATGATATTGAAAACCCGTTCCACCAGATTGATCTTGCGGCGCTCATGATCCGCGACGGTTATATTGCCCACTGGAAAAATTGCGGAAAAAAACTTGGGCTCATCAAGCCGTAACGATCTGCGAAAAACTTCTCCGGACTATCGGAGAAGTTTTTCGATTTCCGACCGCTTTATGCGGAGGAGCTCCTCGGTATCCGCTTCAATAACCACGCGGATAACCGGCTCGGTATTTGACGGCCGGGCGTTAAACCACCAGTCGGGAAATTCGACATTGACGCCGTCGATAAGGCTTAACCGGGCGTTTTGATTTTTTCTATAATAGTTCTTGATACGCGCCACCGCATCATCCTTATCGCGTATTTCAAAATTCAATTCGCCGGTCGAAGCAAATCGCATATACGGTTTGACAATTTTTGAGACCGAAAGAGAAGATTTCGATACAAACTCCGCAAACGAAAGGAATGCAAAAATCCCCGAATCGTCATATGAAAATTTCTTAAAGAAATAGTGGCCCGAACGCTCTACGCTTACTGGCGAAGAGGATTTCCGCATCGCAGTTTGAAGAAAAACATACCCCCGTCTGCACAGCTTTACTATCCCGCCGTGACTCGTAATCTCCTTCCGCACGACTCGCGAAGTATCAACGGGAAGCGGAAATACAAGGCCTTTCTTTTTTTTGAGCATCTTAAGAGCAAGAGGCAGGAAAATAAACTGCGGATCAATTATATGTCCCCGCTCATCAAAGAAAAAAATCCGATCCCCATCTCCATCGAATAGGATCCCGAAATTATAGTGCGCTTTTTGAAGCTCCTTTTGGATATACGTGTGAGATCGCAACTCAAGCGGATTCGGAGAATGCTTTCTAAATGACCCATCAATATCAAAAAAAATCGGAGTATAGTTGATGGATGAAAAATGTGAAAGAATATCCGGAAGAAAAAGCGGTACACTCCCCCCAGCCGCGTCAATCACTACACGAATGGGTTTTTTTATATCAAACTGTTTTGCAAAAAAATCAATGTACTTTTTTCGGTACGAGTCGTCAGGCAGTATGTTTCCCAGAACCACAACGGGCTCCTTCTTTTTCCCAAGCGCGCGAGCACGAATCGTCTCAAGCCCCGTCCCCAGATATACCGATCTTCCTGAATACTCGCGAATCTTCAGCCCATTATATTCAGGAGGATTATGTGACGCGGTAATCATTATGCCGCCGTCCGCTTTTTTCTGATGCATGAGAAAACAAAAAAAGGGACTTGTTCCAACCCCGGCATCCCGCACGTCACTCCCGTGACTGATGATCCCCCGCACAAGCGCGTCGCGAAGCGATTTTGACGACTTTCGCACGTCACGGCATACAAAAAAAGTCGCTTTCTTCTTCCCGCGTTTTTTTGCGATATAATCGGCGGTGGCGTATCCAATCCGTTCGGTTATTTCTTCGTTTAATTCGCTTGGATATTTTCCCCGAATATCGTATGCTTTGAAAATGTGTGGTGGGATGTTCACGGCGGCATACCTGTTAGAAACGATGGAGATGTTCGATCGCTTCGCTTGCTGGAATTATTTCCGTCCTAAAGAACTCCGCCAATTCCAACAGTTCTAACATTCTAACAAACGAAGTGATATAACAATTCTAACAGATAAACCATGTCTCTCAAAATCGGCATTGTCGGGCTTCCGAATGTGGGCAAATCAACTCTTTTCAAAGCTCTCACCAGAAAATCCGTTGAAATCGCAAATTACCCCTTTGCAACCATTGACCCCAATGTAGGCGTTGTCCCCGTCCCCGATGAACGGCTGGAAAAGCTTTCCCGGATGTCACAATCAAAAAAAACAATTCCCGCAGTCGTTGAATTCGTTGATATTGCGGGGCTCGTCAAGGGCGCATCCGAGGGCGCGGGATTGGGAAACAAATTCCTCACTCATATCCGCGAGGTAGACGCGATCCTCGAAGTGGTGCGCGTATTTGAGGATAGTGACATTATCCATGTTTCAGGAAAAGCCGATCCGGTTTCCGACATCGAAATCATAGAGTACGAACTTATCATGAAGGACATGGAAACGGTTTCAAAACGTCTTGAATCCATTGAGCGCGATGTCCGCGCCGGGAAAAAGGAAACAGTAACGGAACAGAGAATATTAAAATCACTCATGGATGCGTTCGCAAGCGCCGTCCCCGCGCGAACTATACGGCCAATAGGAAAAGGCGAACAGGAAGAATTTGATGCCATAGCGCAGTCCCTGTCACTCCTTACCGCAAAGCCACTGTTATTTGTTTTTAACGCGTCAGAACAGATGATCCAGTCCCATTGGGAGCCGTCCAACCAACTCCGCGAAAAAACCGGACAGGCGCCGTGTGCCGTTTTGAATGCGAAAATTGAATCCGAACTCTCGGAGCTTTCCGAAAATGACCGAAAAGAATTTCTGAAAGAGCTCGGAATTTCCACAAGTGGGCTTGAAACGCTCATTCGCCTCGGAC
>CAYHJX010000026.1:0-10145 GCA_964357005.1 uncultured Candidatus Saccharibacteria bacterium
GATCAATTTCCATTACAAGTATCATAAGGTGTTACCGATGTACCCTTCTAGTACAGTGTGTTGAATGCGGCGTATTAGAATGTTAGAATGAAAGAGGCGTAAATTACGATCACCCCCCATGAAGTATCGCCTCATTATCTTTCTTCTAATCATTGTTGCTATCATCACGATTACCGGTGGGGTGTATTGGAAACAGTTAGGTTTTCCATCAATAAAAGGTCTTGTTGTTGATGCTGGTCCGATCAATTGGACGCCCGAAAGAATAACGGTGGTTATTGCGCCGGGAGGATTTGTTAGGATGCCGGTCTCTCTTATTACTACCGAAGAATTCGACAACGCTGAGATCACTATCGATCAAAAACTTACACCGTTCATATCCGCAACAGAAACGAAATTTAGGAAGGTCCAGGCGGGTAGGTGGTTACGGGTTGACCTGGTGGTTTCGGCTGCAACCAATACACCATTACAAACAATTGATGGCCTTATCAAGTTGCGTACATCCGGTGGGGTCAACATAGCGAAACCTCTTCCGGTGACGGTCGAGATTAGCAGTAACCCCCCAGCGGCACCGGCAGTTCTGGGCATCCCACGTGTCTACCCGCAGTTCATTGTCGCTACCGAGTCCCGCATAATCCGGTTGATCATCGCTATTCCTGATCGATCGCTGCTCATCGGAAGCGTTAATCTCGTGCGAATCGGAGCTGAGGGAGAACAATTCGCTGTTCTCGGCACGCTCCGTGATGATGGCCAAGGCGGAGATGCGCAGGCGAGCGATAGGATTTTCACCATTCAGCAGCCCTTCAATGAACCGGGTGAAGGGCAAGTTCATCTTCAGGTATCGGCCGAGTTTGAGGGCGTACCGACGCGGGTAGTCTCGCCTGCCATCAGCGTTCCTGTCATTCCTTTCCTTGATGCCGAGCAGACGCTGGATGCGTTTGCTGGATATCTGAGCGCGGGGAATATAGACGCCGCGGTTGGACTTATGTCTTCACCCCGCCAGCAAGAGTTGTTCAGGACCCTGAATGCTGAAACGTTAGCCAACGTTGTGGGGATGATCGAGAATCGGACGCTTCGCGTGGATACACCGGACTACCGCATCTATGATGGGTTCTCGGCAAGTCAAGCAAGACAAATCGAATTTCGACTTTTCCGTACCTGGGACGGACAATGGAAGATTCAGTTCTGAATCAACGGGATGTCAACTTTCGCTTGTTTGCTTTAGGCCAGTCAAACATCCAGCTTAATAATTAGTCCCATATTCGAGGAATGCCCCGGGCCGCGCCAAGGAGGCGCGGTTGGATAAAGTTCGAATGATATATGGCAGTGAAAAGGAAAATACGGGTTGGCATTCTTTTTGGGGGAAAATCGGCAGAGCATGAGGTCTCTTTGCGGTCTGCAAAAAGCGTTTTTGACGCACTCGATAAGAAAAAATACGAACCGGTTTTGATTGGAATTGACAAACGGGGAAAGTGGCTCTTGAAAGATCGGTCACGGTTCTTGCTTGAAAGCGGCAAGAAAAAATCCATTGAAGCGCATACGTCATCGGAATCCGTTGCGCTTGTTCCCCAAAGCGAAGGGAGAATTACGAATCTCGAGCGGAAAATCCCCGGAGAAAAAATTGATGTCGTGTTTCCGGTTCTTCACGGACCGTTCGGCGAAGACGGAACGGTCCAAGGCCTTTTGAAGTTAGCAAATATCCCGTTTGTCGGCGCAGGAGTTCTTGGCTCGGCAGTCGGCATGGATAAAGATGTGATGAAACGGCTTTTGCGGGACGCCGGAATCCCGGTTGCGCGATTTTTGACGTTTCGGGAAGGGGATTCCATTTCGTTTGAAGCGGTTTCGCGCGAGCTTGGACTGCCACTCTTTGTAAAGCCGGCAAATCTCGGATCATCGGTCGGTGTGAGAAAGGTGAGAGACAAAAAAGAATTTTCTGAAGCGCTCAAGGAGGCATTTTCGTTCGACCGAAAAATCCTTGCTGAAGAGTATGTCAAAGGAAGAGAAATTGAGTGCTCTGTTCTTGGGAATGAAAATCCGATTGCATCAGTGCCCGGCGAAGTGATACCGCAGCACGAATTTTACTCCTATAAGGCGAAATATCTTGACGAAAACGGCGCTATTCTCGAAATTCCGGCAAAGCTTCCGCAGGAAACAGTCCGGGGCGTTCAGGATATTGCGGTTCGAGCATTCCGAGCGCTTGAGTGCGAAGGAATGGGGCGCGTTGATTGTTTTCTCAAAGATACCGGAGAGATTTTTGTGAACGAGATAAATACGATCCCCGGATTTACATCAATCAGCATGTATCCGAAGATGTGGGAGGCCTCCGGCATCTCATATACCGAGCTTATTGACCGTCTCGTTATGTTTGCTATGGAACGGTTCCAAAAGGAATCGAAGTTGAAGACATCGTACACCGCGTAACGAGCGATAGAACAAACTGGAAATTCTGGCGGTTTTACGCTATATTTAGAATCGTTGTAACGCTCCGGATGAGGGGCGTTTCCCATGTCTCGAGTATGCCTGTAAATGCGAAACAACCGAAAAAAGTCGGTCTTGCTCTCGGCGGGGGAGGCGCAAAAGGATTTGCGCATATTGGCGTTATCAGGGCACTTGTCCGCGCGGGCATTGGAATTGACTATATCGTCGGGACGAGTATGGGGGCTCTGGTCGGCGGATACTATGCGGCAACAAAGAATGTGGAGCGTCTTGAAGCGCTCGCCCGCCGTTTTGACGGGAAAAAGTTTTTTCCGTCCCGGGACGTTGTCCGCGATCGCAAAGGGGTATTTTTCCGGAGTGAGGCGGTAAGCCATTTTCTTGACGAAGAGCTCCACAGCAAAAAAATAGAAAATCTTGAGATACCGTTTGTCGCTATTGCGACTGATGCGAAAAACGGGGACGAAATTCGCATTGCGGACGGGAATCTTGTTCGCGCGATTCAGGCGAGCGCCGCGCTCCCCATCGTATTCAGCCCCGTGGAGCACGGGGGTAAGCTTTTAATTGACGGAGGGCTTTCAAATCCTGTTCCGGCAAATGTTCTCCGCGACATGGGCGCCGAATATGTTATTGCCGTTGACGTGTCTTCGCGGTGGCTTAGCGCGCCGGAACAAATGGTTGAAGTACGCGATATGTATTCAATCATTACAAATTCTTTTTCCGTCATCGAGTATCAAATCGGCAAGGAGGTCTTGAAGCACGCGGATATTGTGTTACGCCCAGCAGTCATGCGGTTTGAGTGGATGTCGTTTCCGCACGCGGCCGAAATCATCGAAGCAGGGGAACGGGAAGCGCTTACCTATCTTCGGGATATACGAAAGGGGACAGGGTACAAAGCGTCGTATCGGACGCCGATTGAACGATTTATTGATTTTTTGTTTGGGTAATCAAATAAAGGGAATTTTGGAGTACAATATCAATATGAGGACACGTTCGGCTGAAACACCAAAAAAAGTAGGCGAAATAGTAACGCTTCAGGGCTGGGTGCTCGCGCGCCGCGACCACGGAAGGATCATTTTTATTGATCTTCGCGATCGGTGGGGGGTTGTGCAGGTTGTTTTCAGCCCAGTACATAGAGCGGCTCTGGAGGAGGCAAATCGTCTTCGCCCGGAATGGGTTATTGAAGTGGAAGGCGTGGTGAAGGAACGCCCCGCAAACATGGTAAATAAGGATATTGAGACGGGCACTATTGAAGTCGAGGCCGCGAAGCTGTCTGTCGTGAGCGAAGCCGCGACCCCCCCGTTTCCCATTGATACCGACGGCCGCGACATTGAAGAGGAAGTCCGTTTGAAATATCGGTATCTTGATTTGAGGCGCGAGCGGATGCAGAAAAACATTTTATTGCGCCACAAAGTGACGACGCTCGCGCGCGAGTATTTGAATAAAAACGATTTTATCGAGATCGAAACACCGCTTTTGTCGAAAACCTCTCCGGAGGGAGCACGCGATTTTTTGGTTCCGTCGCGGCTCTATCCCGGGAAGTTTTATGCCCTTCCGCAAGCGCCCCAGCAGTATAAACAGCTTTTGATGATTGCGGGATTTGAACGCTACTATCAGATTGCGCGAGCGCTTCGCGACGAGGATTCGCGCGGAGACCGCCAGCCCGAACATACACAGATTGATCTTGAAATGTCGTTTTCGTCAGAGCGCGATGTGCTCGACATGGTTGAGGGAATGATGGTGCATATCGCAGAATCATGCGGGAAAAAAGTTTTTCAAAGGCCATTTCCCGTGTTTACCCATGGGGAGGCAATGAAAAAATTCGGGGCGGATAAATTTGATATGCGTCCTGATGCAACGGATCCGGATACGCTTGCGTTTGCATGGGTTGTTGATCTTCCGCTGTTTGAATGGGATGAGAAGGAAAAGTGCTTCACATTTGCCCATAACCCGTTTTCCGCGCCAAAGCCGGGGGACGTCGAGAAATTGATGAAAGGAAAAGATTTGGGGGATCTTCATGCCCAGCAATATGATTTAGTATGCAACGGCTATGAGCTTGCTTCAGGAGGTGTTCGCATTTCAAATCCAGCTGTCCAGCGAAAAGTGTTTGAAATTATGGGGCTTACACCCGAGGAAGTCGAGGAGCGGTTCGGTCATTTAATTCATGCATACGAATTTGGCGCGCCGCCCCACGCGGGCATGGCGCCTGGGCTTGACCGCCTTATTATGATTCTTGCGGGTGAGAGTGCAATTTCCGAAGTTATCGCATTTCCGAAAACCGGAACCGCGCGCGATCCCATGATGGGATCGCCTTCGGAAGTTCCGGAAAAGCAGTTGAAAGAGCTCCATATAAAAATTCGGGAATAACCCTTATCTTGCGATGTACGTTTTCAAGCATGAGAAATTCGAGGGGCCGCTCCAAATTCTTCTTGAGCTTATCGAAAAAGAGGAGCTTTCAATATCCGAAATATCGCTTGCGAAAGTTGCGGATGAGTATCTGTCGTACGTAAAGTCGCTTGGGACGATAAACCCCGTTAGAAGCGGAGTTTCTAACGGGGCGAGTCCGAATGACCTCGGCGAGGCCGCTTCTAACGGGGTAAATCCGGACGAATTGGCGGAGTTTCTTGTTGTTGCGGCCGAACTCATGCTTATTAAATCGAAATCTCTCCTCCCCAATCTTCAATTGGACGAGGAAGAAGAAGCGTCTATCGAGGAACTTGAGCGCCGTCTTGCGGAATACAAGCGAATCCGCGGGTGCGCGACTGGCCTGAGAGAACGGGAGAGGGAAGGTATGCGTATTTACGTGCGCGAATCGTTTTTCGGCCTTCCGCCGGTGTTTTTCCCGCCAAAAGAAATTGGCGTTAATCACATTAAAGCGGCCTTTGAGGCGTTCCTTGCCGCTTTGCCGAAGTTCGAGAAACTCATCGAAGAACGCATAAAGAAAGTCATTTCCCTTGAGGAGAAGATTTCACATATACGATCATTTCTTACGAATGTGGTAGAGCGGGCGTTTTCTGATATTGTCCGTGGCGCAAAAGAACGGACTGAAGTTATAGTAAGCTTTCTTGCAATCCTTGAACTTGCGCGCGAGCGTTTCGTGGACCTCGATCAGTCGAAACCATTCGGAGACATTATAATTAAACGTTTATAAAATATGGAATTTTTGTCACTTTTTCTGAATTTACTGAAGATAACGATTTCTTGGCCTTTCGTTATATTGGAAATAGTAGGTATCTCACCAACAGTGGCAATTTTAACTGTTCTCTTTCTAGTGCCTATTTATTTCTATTTCCGCTCGAAGCGAATGCGAACTCTTTCCGCAGAAGCTTCTATGACGAATGGAGTGAATGCCATTAATCGGCAACGCAGATCGTGGACATACGCACTTCCATTTGCTTTCGTTGGGGGTGCCTTCGGATTTCTTATGGCAGGTATTGGAATGTTCATTCTTTCTCGTTCACTTGACGATCTTCTACTGGCGATGTTTTTTGGCGTACCCGCTGTTACCTTTTTAGGGTTTATCATAGGGCTTTGGTATGGATTGAGAGCGCGCCGTCAGGGGAATCAAAGGGAAAACACCGGTGTTTCGCAGGATTAGAGTAAAGTCAGCCAAGGACCATCTGATTGGTATAAGAAATAGGGTTTTGGCTTTAATGAATATATGTGTTCAAAGTGATTAAAAAAATATGACAGCTTTTACTACGAAGGTACGAATAATTACGAAGATACGAATCCCGTATATTCGTAATGTTCGTACAAATTCGTAATTTCGTAGTGGTATGAATTTAGAATCCTTAATCGAATCTCTCCTTTTTGTTCACGGCGAGCCGATGAGCGCGGAGAAGCTTGCAAAAATTGTCGGAGCGAAAAAAGAGGAAATCATACATGCAATTAAAGAGCTAAAAGCATCATATGAAGGCCGCGGGCTTGTGATTCTCGAAAAAGACGGAATGTATCAGCTGGGAACTCATCCTGAACTCGCGCCGATTGTCGAAAAACTTGTAAAAAGCGACTTTTCAGAAGAACTTTCCAAAGCCGCGCTTGAGACGATTGCCATTATCGCATACAAGGGGCCGCTTGCGCGCGCTGACATCGAATATGTCCGCGGCGTGAATTCATCATTTACGCTTCGGAATCTCATGCTTCGCGGCCTTATCGAGCGCGTGGAAAACCCCAAAGACAATCGGGCGTATCTTTACAAAGTGAGTTTTGAGTTTTTGCAGTATCTTGGCATTTCAAAAGTCGAGGAGCTTCCCGGATTTGATGAATTCCGCTCAAAAGCAATCGAGATTTTTGAAGAACCGTCCGGCGGTATTGCTGAAAAAGGGAATGCGGAGTCAGCATGATAGAGAAACGCTTCGCACTATGGATGGCGCTAGGAGTTATGTTGCTTGGCGGCTTGCTAGGAGTTCGCTACTGGTGGGACGCAGGAAATTTGTTTGGCGATCGCGGGATCCCCAACTCCGGAGAAGAGTCGCGCGAGAAAAAAATCCCATTCCGTCCCGAAACCGTCGGGTGGGAAGAAGTTGCCTCATCAACGCCGTGGGGCCCGCGCGATTCGCACGCAATACAAGTGTTTCGCGATAAAATCTGGATTATCGGCGGGCTCAATGCAAATGGGGTCCCGCACTCCGTTGGCCGCGTGCCTTATGAAAAAGCGGAATATTTTAATGATGTATGGTATTCGGATGACGGGATTACGTGGGTTCGCGCGGCGGAACACGCGCCATGGCCGCCCGCGAGATCCCAACATCTTGTGGCATTCAATGGGAAACTCTTTTTATTTGGCGGATGGGGGCCGGATGGATATATCAAAGACGCTTGGATGAGCGAGGATGGCATTTCCTGGAAATCCGTGCCATTAGAAGGCGGGCTTCCGGAGCTTGAAGGTGCTGATGTCATTGTGTTCCGCAATAAACTCTTTTTGTTGGGCGGAGTTCGCTATACTGACCGAAAAATATTTAACCAGGTGTGGTCGTCGGACGACGGCGTCTCCTGGACGCTTGAAAATGCCGACGCGCCGTGGTTTCCCCGGTGGGATCATGCAGTTGCCGAATTTAATGGGTCTTTGTGGCTTTGGGGCGGCATGGATCTTGCGGGGAACGAATTTAACGACGTATGGAAATCAGGTGACGGCGTCGAGTGGGAGCGCGTGGCGGAGCACGCGCCATGGCAAGCGCGCCAAGGGCATACTGCGCTTGTATATCAAAACCGGATGTGGAGCATTGGGCGATTGAATGATGATCTCATGAAAGGAGAGAACGATATATGGTTTACGGAGGATGGATATGTATGGGAAAAAACGAACAGTGATCCGCCGTGGCTCGGCCGGGAAGATCATGGGGCGGTTGTGTTTCGCGATCGGATGTGGGTTTTGGGCGGTATGGACCGCAATTGGAATTGGGAAGGTGACGTATGGCGCTCGGTATTCCCTTGATATTTTCATGAAATTATTTTCTCGGAATTTTCTTTTGCTTTTGGCGGTTTCTGCGGGGGCGGGAATTCTTTTTGTATCTTTGAATTTTTTCCGCGGCGCTACAGACGCGGGGGACACGCGTGACGGCGCGAATCCTCTTGTCCGCGATCTCACGCCTGTTTCTCAAGACGCTCGGCGCGCCCCCGAGCTCAATGCTACAGCGTTTTACCTTGTAGCGATCGATGCAAAAGGCAATGAAAAAGTCCTTGCCTCAAAAAATGAGGATGATTTCATGCCAATCGCAAGCATCACAAAGCTTGTGACTGCTCTTTCTGTCTATGCGTTCTATGATCCTTTGGAAGAAATCCGTATTGACCCCGCAGTGCTCGGAGGAAAAGGGGATTCAGGGAGGTTTCGCGGCGGAGAAGCATACGAGGTGAATGAACTCATGCGCGCAATGCTCATTGAGTCGAATAACGATGCCGCAGAAGCGTTTGCGCGCGCGGCGGGCGAGGCGGCGTTTGTCAGCGAAATGAATCGCCGCGCGGAGGCGCTCGGACTTCTCCATACGCATTTCGTGAATCCGACCGGACTCGACGGCGCTGAATCAAATCAGTCAAGCGCCCGCGACGCCGCGCGTATCCTCAAAGAGATTGTTACGTCGTATCCAGATGTGCGGGCGGTGCTTGCGATGCCGGAGGCGGAAATTTGCACAGTAGGGCGGATAGCGTGTTTTGTCGCGACAACGACAAATGCGCTCTTGCATGATCCCGGATTCCCGATGACAATTATAGGGGGGAAGACCGGTGAGACGCCGGCGGCAAAGAAAAATTTGGTTCTTGCGGCCCGCGCGCCAACACCCGGATTGATTATTATCGGCGCGGTGTTGGGGTCTGATGATCATTTCCGCGATATGAAGAAATTGTTGGAATGGGCCGAACGCGCATACGCGTGGCCGTAAACCCCGTTAGAACGGGCGCTTCGCAACCGGCTGATGGGAGCATTACACTCCCATCAGCTATCTCTGTCTGTACCGCAGACAGGAGTCGGCGGCGTTCTAACGGGGTAAAACACCATGGCATCTGAAATAAATTCCGTCATAAGCATTGTAAAAGTATTCGGCCTTTCTGCCGCCTCATTCGTATTGGCAATGGCAATTACGCCCGCGCTTACGCACTACCTCTATAAATACAAATTATGGAGGAAGAGCGTGCGGACGGTTTCGCCGGATGGCACCAAAACGCCATTATTTTCTCAGCTCCATGCGGATCGAGAGGTTGGCGTTCCGCGCCTTGGCGGTGTTCTCATTTGGGTTACGGTCCTTGTAATTTCACTTGCCGTGTGGGTGATTTCGGTTGCGACCGAGAGTTCGTTTTGGGACAAAGCGAATTTTTTGTCGCGGAACCAAACATGGCTTCCGTTGTTTACCCTTCTTGCGGCGTCCCTTTTAGGGCTTGCGGATGACATGACGCAAGTTTTCGGCAGGGGATCGTATGCCGCCGGAGGAATTCGGTTCCGCCATCGCTTGTTCGCCGTGTTTTTGATTGCGCTTGCGGGCGCGTGGTGGTTTTATGCAAAACTTGGCTGGCAAACAATTTATGTTCCCGGAATCGGCGATCTTTTTATAGATGGATGGTATATTCCGCTTTTTGTCGGGACCATGATTCTTTTATTTTCCTCAAGCATTGTGGACGGAATTGACGGACTTTCGGGCGGCGTATTCGGTTCCATTTTTGCGGCATACGGCGGCATTGCGTTTTTCTTGGGGCAAATTGACATTGCGGCGTTTTGCGGCGTTATCTTGGGGGCGATTCTCGCGTTTTTATGGTTTAACATTCCTCCGGCGCGCTTTTACATGGGCGAGTCCGGGATTTTAGGGCTTACGACATCGCTTACGGTTGTCGCGTTTCTCACTGATTCGGTCATAGCGCTTCCGATTATCGGGTCCATTCTTATGATTGAGGTTGCTTCAGACATCATTCAATTTGCATCAAAGCGCTTCCGCGGAAAAAAAGTGTTCAAAATCGCGCCGATCCATCATCATTTTGAAGCAATCGGCTGGCCGCCCTACAAAGTTACCATGCGGTTTTGGGTGATTAGTATGGTATCCGCAATCTTGGGCATGGCGATTGCGCTGATTGGAAGATAACCCCCCTTGTTTCGCTATACGCGATGATTACACATATAACCCGCTATAGCTTGGTATATGTGTAATTTGTATGCGCCGCAATTATGTGCGCGGGTTGGAGAAGATGAGATACATCGGTAACACTTCCGTTATCGATGAGCTGGCGTAGAT
>CAYHJX010000027.1:0-9974 GCA_964357005.1 uncultured Candidatus Saccharibacteria bacterium
GAGTTGTGTTCCATGCGAACGCCGCCGGCTCCCGCCTGCACCCCGTAGAAAAAGTTTACGGACGTCGTATTGATGGTGATTGTGGTTTCAAGGTTATTCTGGAACGCATCCCGTTTCCCTTCTGATCGGATGGTCCGGTTGTTGCCCGATGTCGCAAGGGTGATTGTTGTGCTTCCGGTTCCGACGACAAGATTTTCGGATGCCTGGAGGTTTTTTCCGGTAATGACGCGATATACTCCATCTTCAATGCCGCTTTCCGCAATTGAGCGCGCCTCGATTGATTTTGTGTAGGCGCGGGTCACGGTAACTTCTTTGAGCGAGAAAAACACGTATCCGCCGATCACCGTGAGCGAAACAACAAGCACAATAACAAGCACGGTCAGCGTTGCATATCCGCCGCTTGCGTAATTCCCAATTTTCAATTTCCAATTTTCAAACATAGGTCAGTAGTTTCCCCGAAGGGCGACTGTATGGGTAAGCGTAATTGAAGCGGGATAGCGCGGATGCGCGTAGTCAACTTCAAGAGTAATGCGGACTGCGTCCCGTCCCAGCCCTTGGCTTATCCGTTCAAGCCGGAATCGCGCGATCCGCACCGAGGCGCTTGAAATCGACTGATCCGCGCCTCCTTCTTTTCGCATTCTGAATACGCCGGTATCAATCCAGTAGTCGGCGTATGCCGTTTGGTGCTCCGGCTGGGCGTCTGTTTTCGTGATAAGGGAAAGTTGTCCTGTATCGCTATTGAATACGCTTGTTGGCGTATAAATGGCTTCTGCTTCGGAGATGGATTTTGAAACGGTTTCCAGCAAAAGCCGTCCGTTTGAAAGGACTTCCTGTTCGGAGCGTGAAATCGCGTAGGCCGTGACAACCTGGATAAGAAAGTTTGCGATGATAACGGCAATGATTCCAAAAATCGCGACGTATACGATAATTTCAAGGAGGGTCAGCCCGCGCGCATTTGTTTTTTTCTTTAGAATCATGGATCAGTTGAGCGTATAAATCCGAAAGCTGAAATCATATTGGTCAAGAAGTTGTCCTTGGTCAGAAGGATTTGAAAGGCGCCCCACGTACCGGCGCGCAGTGCCTCCCGCATACGGGCTTGATGCGGTCTGGAGATACCCCCAGTGGAGGGGTCCTGCAGATCCGCTTCCGGCTGCAGTGGAAGACGGGATGCTTCGGAGCCGGAGCGTATAGGATTGGGTTGGGCTTAATGTCACAAAATCCGGGAATCGGAACGCGACCCAGGTAAGCGTTGTTGTTGAAATACTTGATCCGGTAATCGCGGTTGACGTCCCCATGATGCGGCCGGTCGGTCCCTCCCGCACTTCGAGGTAGATATCGGAGAGCGTTACCCCCACTTTTTTTATGGAGAGTTCCACCTTTGTCATGGTTGTTGTTGCGCCGCCCGTTGTAAACGACTGGGTTGGGGCTCCGTCTCCGGCGTTTGAAGACGGGAAACTCGCGAGATTTACGTCAGTTGTCCCGCCTTCAAAGAAAATCGTTTTTGATTCGGACGCAGGCGTAATGCCGGAAAGAAAGTTCGTGATATACGTCGTGAGCGTTTTTGAGTTTCCGGTTCCCCACGCAACGAACGCCGTTACTTTTTTCGTATCCGGGTCAGGTGTCCCGCTTGAGGAGATCTGGTCCGAGACGTCTCGCAATGCCGTTTGGAACAGAACACTTCGGCGGTACGCGCTATTGATAAGAGTTGACGTGCCGCTTAGAAGTTTCCACTTCCCGTTTTCAATAACGGGGTAATATGCGGCGCCGTCTGTTACGCTTGCGATGCTTGCGCTCCATGATTCGTCCCGGAGCGAGCGCACGGCCTCGAGCTCTTCTTCGGCAAGAAGTATTGCCTCAAGGTTTTGTTTCTCGGCCCGGAGGAGCCGGATTGCGGCTATTTCTGTCTCGAGGAGCGCAAAGAGCGAAACCGAAATAATGCCGATTGCAACGACAATTTCAACAAGACCAAAACCTTGTTTCAAATTTTGATTTTTGATTTTTGAATTTGATTGGAAATTGGAGATTGGAAATTGGAAATTCATGGTTCAAGGTTCTGTCATTGTTCCTCCAAACGCGCCGACTGTGACCGTGCGGCAGTCGGTGGCGTACGTTGCGATTTCTTTCGTATCGATTTGAATGGTGAGCGAAAGAGTATTTTTCCGGCAGTCGCGGTCAACATGAAGAATTGTGTCTATATCCGAAAGAGACGTCGTGTGAATGCGCAGCGTCTGGGTGGTTGTTCCGACGGTAATCGAATTCGACCAGTCGAATTTCGATTTCGTTCCGTCGAAAAACGGCGCCATGGTAATATCCACGGTCGTATTCGGATACGGAGGGTTTGCAAAAATAAGGGTTGTGGTTGCCGCGGTCTTGATGCTCCAGCCAAGGGTAAACGCCTTGTGGCGCGCGTCTGTGACGCGCGTATCTGCGACCGCGGGCGCTGTTCCGGTGCGGAGCACTTTTCCCGACGCCTCGATTGTGACGGGAAAAACAATGCTTGTGTCGTCTTTCACGCGGATGTCAAATGAGCCGGTTTCGGCGGTCGCTCCGGTGATGCGGGTAAATATGATGTCCGTTCCGCCTCCGGCAAGGGATATGTTTGCAATTTCGATGTTCGTCGGCAGAAGGGTGGCCTCGGTATACGGCGAGCCCGCAAACACGGATCCCCGAAAGAGGGTAATTTTGTCTGTTTCGATGTGAATACCCCATTCCGAGTCGTTCTCTCCGGCAAGCGTTTTTGATTGGGCAACGCGGATGACAGAAAGGACATTGTTCCCCGCAGTCGTAAGCGTATTGACGTTTCTCGAATTTCTGAAAGAAACCGATGCCGCAACGACGATCATGGCAAGGATTGCGACCGCAATAATAATCTCGATGAGCGAGAAACCTTTCTGATTCGTTTGACAATGCCCTCCTTGTTTCATTTTTACTGAATATTCCCCAAGCTTGAATAAATCGGTTGGAGCATCGAGATTGCAAAAAGCCCGACTGCGGCGCCAATCACAACCATGAGAATCGGCTCAATGATTGACGCGAGATTTTTTGTCGTGTTTGAGACCTCATCTTCGTAGAAAAGCGCGAGGCGCAAAAGCATCGAAGAAATTTTTCCCGTTTCTTCACCGACTTCAATCATTTGGATGACCATGGGCTGGAATACGGGGAAATCGGAGAGAATGGTATGAATCTGCTTTCCTTTCTGGACTTCTTTGGAGGCGACGTCCGCCGCTTCGCGGAAGTGGACGTTTCCAAGGACGCGCCCCGTAATTTCGAGCGAATGGACTATGGGGACGCCGGACGATATGAGGTAGGAAAGGGTTCGCGAAAAGCGCGCAGTGTTAAATTTGTTGATGAGGGGTCCGAAGATCGGGATTTTAAGAACGGCGGTGTCAAATATCCGCTTTCCTAGTGGTGTTTTGAGTCCGTACCAGCATCCGACCGCCGCAAGGACGAGTCCGACAATCACCCAGAGAATATAGTTTGATATGAAGTTTGATAGTGCGATGACGACTTTTGTGGAAAGGGGAAGGTCAACGCCGAGTTCGAGTATGGTTTGCGTAAGCTGGGGGACCACATAGATCATCATAAGCGTTCCCACGATGATGAGGACCGAAAGGATGATTGCAGGGTAAATCATCGCACCGCGGACTCGCTTTTTCAGGTCGTAATCCTTTTTCATTTGGCGCGCAAGGAGCCGGAGGACGAGCGTCAGCTTTCCCGTTGTTTCACCGACTTCGATCATGTTGATGAAAAGCTCCCCGAATACTTTTTCGTGGAGCCGGAGCGATTCGGCAAACGGCCGTCCGCGGACAATCTGCTCCCGGACTTCCGAGATGACGGTCTGGAGCCGCTTGTTTGTTGACTGCTTTTCAAGGGCGTCGAGCGCTTTCGTGAGCGCAAGCCCCGCGCCGAGCATGACTGCGAGATTTCGCGTAAAAAACATTTTGTCGACGATCGAGATTGGCTTCAGCTTCGCCATCACATTCCCGACGTCGAAGTTGAATCTTCCGAACGCAGTGTCTTTTGCGCCTTTCTCGCGCGCTTCAAGGAGAAAGAGCCCTTCTTGCTTGAGGAGTATGGCGAGCGTGTTTTTTGTCTCCGCATCCCGTTCGCCTTTTGAAAGTTCGCCGTCTTGCTTCGCCGCGGTATAAATGAAAATTGGCATGTATCGTATTATACCACAATCGGTTGAATTTTACGTATTGAATGATATAATAACTGTGAATTTTGTTTAGGAGACGTGGTTGACCACCGCCGTTGGCGGGGCCTCGCCGAAGGCGATGGGTGGCGAAACGATTATCAATCGTTTCGCGGGCGCATATTGTATTGGATATAGAGCGGAGGCGTGGCCGAGCGGCTTAAGGCAGCATCCTGCTAAGATGTTAAGGGAGAAATCCCTTCGAAGGTTCGAATCCTTCCGCCTCCGTTGAGTCAAAAATAACCGCTACCCATGCGGTTATTTTTGTGTAGAAAAATGAGACAATCGAACCTAAATAAGTTTTTTCCAAAGTTTGACTTTTCTGCTTATCGGGTATATAATATAATAAGACAAATACAGGGAGGTGTCGTGATGCCAGCAGACTGCTGCGGTGGGAAGTTCGATGTTTTCCTCCAGTCCTACATCCACAAGCCCGGCTGCCCAAAGAGGGCAGGGGCCGAGCGGGGAGCCGCGGAGGAGCGCCTCGCCGAGGGCCGGCGTGATGCATTCAAGCCGAGCGTATCTTTTGACCCAAGCTACCGCCTCGGCAAGGAGCTCGAGGAGCAGAAGAGGATCGACTGGATCACCGAGAACGTCTTCGGCTTCCCCGTGGGGGGCCGACGTCGGCGATAACAAACCGCTGTGTGCCGCACGCGACACGAAGAACCGAACCCCTTCAGCAAGGGTTCTTTGTTTTTAGGCGGAGACTCCGCTAAAATCTGGAAACATTTGCCAGCTTCTGATACCCTCAAAGTAAGTGGGTATCTACCGTCGTTCAGGCTCTCCCGCCTTGAATCTATACAATAACCCGGGTTTTCGCGCAAAGCCGCGAAAACAAAGCGATTTTCTGCTATCATTGTTTTAAATCCCATGCCATCATTTGAGAAAAGAAGATCGAGTGAGGAACCCGAGATACCGTCTTCGGAATCGATAACTGCGAATGCGGAATTTACGTTGACTCCGGAACATGCAAGTACGATGGAGCGGCATAAAAGAGGACGGCTGGAATTATTGAAGGATATCATAACGTCCCAGACGGTTGATATTGCCTTGAACTTCGTGCCGGTAATTGACGCCCCTAAACTCGCGATCGAAGGTATGCTGGGAAGAACATTAAGCAATGAAACATTGACTTCTCGGAAACGATTCGATCATATGCTAATCAGCGGCGGGATCGCGCTTGCATACGTATTAGCGGCATTTGGCTCGCCAGACGCGGCGCTCGCCGCGCGAGGTGTTGCGGGTATTATTGCAAAAGTCGAATTCGGTCCTGAAATGATGCGCGATATCGCGCATAAAACCAAAGAAAAATTTCCAAAAGCGGCGGCGTTCCTCGATAAAACCGGATCCTATTTTGCAGACAAACGTGAAGAATTTTTTGAGGGCGTGCAAAGCATAGGTCCGGAGGTGGAAAAGTATCTTAGCGAGGTGCGTCCGGAGCTCGCGCCGATGTAATTCATGGAAACAAACACCATCGAACACATCATTGATGAGCTCGTTCTTCTCGGCGAAGATGCGGAGGAATTAAAATTTTGGAAATCCATTTTTGACGATTTGACGATTGAGGAGCAGGGAAAATTCCGTATGAATCTTGAGAACGAGCTCAAAGAATTGAAAAAACTGAAGAAATCATAAGGTTTTTCTTATAGAATAAGGACTGCATAGTTTTCTTAGTGCTTGTGGATTGCGGAAAGTCAGCGGATATGTATAATGACGTATATGAGAAAACCATATACTAAACTTATTTTCGTATCAGTATTCGCCGTCCTTGTCGGCGGGCTTTATAGTATCGGTATAACCAAAGCGTCTCATTCGTGGGCAAATTACCACTGGCCGAGGTCTGCGAATCCCGTTATTCTTGCGGTTGGCGATAATGTCTCATCAATATGGGACGGCCATCTCGATATTGCGCTTGGCGACTGGAACGCCTCGACCGTTGTCGAGCTTTCAAAAACGTCCGGCTCCACAAACCCGAAAAGCTGTAAGCCCGTTAGCGGCAGGATCGAGGTATGCAGCTCAAAGTACGGGAGAAACGGCTGGCTCGGTATTGCGCAAATCTGGGTTGACGGGGACCATATTACCCAGGCCGTTGCGAAAATGAATGATACGTATTTTTCGCGGCCGCCGTATAATACCGCCCCGTGGCGTCAGCTTGTGATGTGCCAGGAAATTGCGCATGATTTTGGCCTTGATCATCAAGACGAAAATTTTGATAATCCGAATTTGGGCACCTGCATGGACTATACAAATGACCCGGATGGCCCGCCGTCAAACGAACACCCGAATGCGCATGATTTTGAGGAGCTTGAAATTATATACGCTCACCTTGACGCTACATCCACGACAGTAGTGTCGCCGGGAAACGGAAAAAATGGGGGCGGTGCTGGAGTCGATGTTTCTGATGTTCGGGAATGGGGGAAAGCGGTCCGGAAGGACAGCGCAGGCCGCGCAAATCTCTTTGAGCGTGATCTCGGGAACGGAAAGAAAATTATCACGCATGTGTTGTGGGTAGAAAGCATTGAAGGGAACTGATATTCAGTCCCTGCGTGCGTATAAAGCAAAAACGCTTTCGGTCAAAATGCCGAAGGCGTTTTTGAAATTTTTGAGTCGATCGCTATTGGAATAATCGGACGAACCAGCCGAGTACGCTAAATACGTCTTCGTGCTCTTTCGCGAAGTTCTCCGCGCTTGTCTTTGCTTTTTCGAGCTCTGCAATTTGCGCGTCAATACTTGCTTTTACTTCTTCGCTTGTTGCTCGTTCCTTTGTTTTATTCAGGCGATTAATATGGTTTCCCGTTGTAACAAGTTCGCTCCGCAAGGCGCCAATATTCTTGTAGTCGGTGCCGAAGAAAAATGTGCGGAATTTTCCGCGGTTCTCCACCGCTTCCATCGCTTGTGCCGCATGTTTCATTGATTCTTTTTCCTCGTCCGCGATTTCCTTGATTTCTTCGCTGATATCTTCGTCTTCGTCGGCTATCGCTTCCAAGTCCTCGACAACGTGAGAGACATTTTTTCGGTGCATCTCGCTCATCATCTCACCCATTGATTCGTTCTCCATTTCATTTTCATCGTCATCGTCGTGCGCAAAAGCCGCCGGCGAAAGAGATAGAAAAAGAATAAGGGAGAATGCTGGTATGGCTAATCTATTGCTCGCGTATCGCATATTGTTTTATTACAAATAAAGTCGGACTTCGTTTCTTCTATTCATTATATAATGCTTGAGCAAAGGAACAAGCACATATATCCCCAGACATTGAGAGATTTCATGACGAAAAAAGCGTATAGATGACCTCATGATGATTTTGACAAAGAGCTTTAAGGGTTTTACCCTGCTATCAGGTCTCTTCATGGTAAGGAGGCGCGTATGGGACGCGTGTTTTCGCTCGACGAAATCAGGCGGGGTATGGTTCCTAAAATCGGAAGTTTTGACAAGTCCGTTCAAGAAATTCGCGCTCGGCTTGCCTCAACAGAGGGCGTTTTGGGAGCCGTCATCTGCGGATCGGCGCTCTCCGGCACTATCACGGTACGAAGTGATATTGATTGCGTTGTTGTCTACGAACGGGAGCGGCGAAATCCTGCCCTTGAAGCGCTCCGGTCGCTTCACGGTTTTGCCGCTTCGCTCCACGTGCCGACAGAGTTTATTCCGATTGACAGCGTGGTTGCGGCGCAGGGGCTCCACTCAATCGGCCGTTCGTTTGCCACGCATCTTGAGCGCGCCGCAAACCGCGGCGGAGTCATCAAATATGATCCGCTGGCATTCATTCGGTTTCCGGACCGCGATTCTCGCCGGGAGCTCGTTCTCGATGTTATGAGCTATCTCACGCATAAGATTCGGCGCTTTGAGAAGGGGCTCGTGGAGCTTCCAGTCATGAACCCCGCGAATACGGAACTCTACCGGTTTCTCCAAAAAGTTCTTGAGTCGCCGATCCATATTGCCCGAAAGGTCATGTGCCTTTCAGCGACGGAATACTGTGATGATTCACGGGAAGAGGTGAAGAAGCGCTATCCCCGCATGGTACGCATGGGACTGGCCGAACCGTTTCAGATTCTTGTTCAGGAGGATGAGGATTACTCGTGGGCACTCGATGAACAGATCCGCAATCCAGAAGATCGAGAAGGAAGATATGATGCCGTGCTTGAACGGGTAAAACGGCGCGCGTTCTGGGCGCTCGAGTTTGCCCGGAGAAACGCGATTTTTGTCAGTAACGTGCATAGCGTGTAGTCCGCGTTCTTTTCGAATGCGGATTTTTCTTTACGAAATGCGAAATATGCGGTATGGTTTTCCCAGCACAAAGCACAATCTGAAGGAGGTTCTTTATATGAAAGAGGGAGCCGCAGCAGCAGAACTTCTGGCCATGCGGAAAGAGATAGAACGAACAGCACAGGGTATTGGGCAGATTAGGGAGAATCTCGATTCCGAGCGTCGGAGAATCCAGCGAGTGGTTAGTGAATATACTAGAAAGCGAATTTTGCTTTTTCTCGAGGAACTTCATGCGCGCGGAATGACTTGGTGTACACTTTGCGTACAGGTTTTTCCGGAAGGAGAAGCAAAACTTCTTTTGATCGGAGGCGGAGAAGAGTATGCATGTCACTACGAAAATCCTCGGTATGGTTTTCGTGACGTTCGCGGACTGAACCGCGCGTGCCCCGCGTGTTGCGAGAGGGTTCTTGGCGCACCCGATAGCCGTGAGGGCAATGACACGGGAGTGAAAGACCAGTCAAATTTTTATGCATTTCGCGTAGAGAGGCGCGATGGCGGTCACTATGCGTGTAAATTCGGTGAAGAGGTGAAAATCGAAGATGGGAACTGTAGGTTTCCTGATCTGCCGGGTAATCTCGTTGATAATCTTGCGGGAGAATGGAATCTTCCGCCGAGAATCGAATTTGACCCTTGGCAAGACAAGTTCATTGTTTACAAGGGTATCGCAGTTGTAGGGGCGATCTAACCATATATCGGGAATCGAACGGGTGTCCTGTCATAGTACCGGACACTTTTTTGTTTGACAGACAGTTCATATTTCTATATCTTTCGCGTAGAACAATACCGGGAGGTAAGGAATGCATACCAAGAGGATTTTCTCTCGGGACGAATTTCATTCAATCGTGGAAGGATGTAAAGAAATTCTCCGGAAGCATGGATTCATCCAACATGTTATTCTCCATCCCGATTGTTTTATTTCGGCCGTATTTGAGAAGAACTGTTTTGGGCCTTTTGGCGACGTACTGCCGGAGGCGCCGCGTGATTTAATCCCCTGCGGTTTGATGTCACGTGATCTCAATCGGATGACCCTTGAATGCGCGTTCGTGTTCCATGCCCATGGAGTGGATAACATGCGGATTGCAGAGAGCCTTAATCGTATTCGCGCTATGCTTCTCGATGTGCTCGGAGAAATGGGGTATCGAATTCCTTCGGGGGTTTCCTCGCCAAGTGAACCACCCCACTGGCCGTGTTACTGGGAATGGGAGGAGCTTGCCCGGAAAGAAGGTATGGGTGAAAAGTACATTGTACAAACACGAGAGTGGCATCACGAGCGTCATCCGTCTCACTATGAAGACCGTCCGGTCGCCGTTTGAACTTCGTTCAAGCGGCTTTTTCTTTGCGAAATACGAAAAATGTGATATGATTTTCAGGAATCGAAAGGAAGCGTGCCAGAGCGGTTGAATGGGGCAGTCTTGAAAACTGCTATACCTGCAAAGGTATCGGAGGTTCGAATCCTCCCGCTTCCGCCAATTTTCAGAATTAGGATTTTGGGCGATTGTTGCCTCGCCCCGCCTTTGG
>CAYHJX010000028.1:0-9693 GCA_964357005.1 uncultured Candidatus Saccharibacteria bacterium
GGTATTGACAGGGAAGAGAAGTTCTATATAATGGATTAGCACTCGCAGTCGAGGACTGCTAAGTCCAGTATCAAGCAGAACTCGACGCCGGATAAAAGGTCATTTTCAATCATTAACTACACAATAATTCGCATGAAGATTCAACCATTGGGTGACCGCGTGGTCATCGAGCCCCTTGAAGACAAAGGGGGAAAGACAAAGGCGGGAATTTATCTTCCGGAGACCGCTGACAAAGAGCGGCCGCAGGAAGGAAAAATCGTTGCCGTAGGGCCCGGCAAAATGTCTGACGAAGGCAAAAAGATCCCCATGGGCATGAAAAAGGGCGATCGTGTCCTTTTCACGAAGTACGGCCCAACAGAAGTGAAGGTCGATGGAAAAGAATACTTAATCGCAAAGGAGGAAGATATTCTCGCAATACTCGATTAGCAATGATGCAAATCTACAAATGATATGCGAATCTACAAATATCTATTATACGTGATTTTATTCGTAGATTAGCATTTCATTCGCATTATTGGCATCTTATAGGTATGGCAAAACAAATTCAATTTGATGAGACGGCGCGCCAAGCATTGAAGCGCGGGATCGACAAAGTCGCGGATACGGTGAAGATTACCTTGGGCCCGAAAGGCCGGAACGTGGTGCTCGACAAAAGTTTTGGTGCGCCCCAGATAACAAATGACGGTGTTACCATCGCAAAAGAGATCGAGCTTGAAGACAAGTTTGAGAATATGGGGGCCGAGCTTGTTAAGGAGGCCGCGTCAAAAACAAATGATGCTGCGGGTGATGGCACAACTACATCAGTTATCCTTGCGCAGGCGCTTGCGCATGAAGGATTAAAGTATACGACAGCTGGGGTAAATGTTATCGGACTTCGGGGTGAGCTTGAAAAAGGCCGCGACATGATTGTGAAGAAATTGCAGGAAATGGCAAAGCCCGTAAAATCAAAAGAGGAAATCACGCAGGTCGCAACTATTGCTGCAGAATCTGCGGAACTCGGAAAAATAATTGCGGAAGCAGTTGAGAAAGTCGGCAAAGACGGCGCAGTGACTGTCGAGGAATCGCAGGGAACAGGCATTGAAAAAGAAATTGTCGAAGGCCTTCAATTTGACCGGGGATTTGTGTCTCCTTATATGGTGACAAACGCCGAGCGGATGGAGGCCGTGATGAACGACGCGGAAATCTTGATTACTGACAAGAAAATTTCAACGATTCAATCGGTTTTGCCGCTTCTTGAAAAAATGGCACGCGCAGGGAAAAAAGAGCTTGTGATTGTCGCAGAAGACGTTGAAGGTGAAGCGCTTGCGACTTTGGTCGTAAACCGGCTTCGCGGCGGGTTTAACGCGCTTGCCATTAAGGCGCCCGGATTCGGAGACCGGAGAAAGGAAATGCTTGAAGATATTGCGGTTGTTACGGGCGGGAAAGTGATTTCCGAAGAAGTCGGCTTGAAGCTCGAAAATGTGGAGTTCGATATGCTGGGGCGTGCGCGCCGCATTGTCTCGAACAAGGACAATACGACAATTGTCGGCGGCAAAGGCAAAAAAGACGACATTGAAAAGCGCCTGAAGCAGATTAAGGGCCAGATTGAGCGGACAACTTCGGAATACGATAAGGAGAAACTTCAGGAACGGGTTGCAAAGCTTTCAGGAGGCGTTGCGGTCATCAAAGTGGGCGCTGCGACAGAGACCGAGATGAAGTACGTAAAGTTGAAAATTGAAGACGCGGTTGCGGCAACAAAAGCCGCGCTTGCCGAAGGGATTGTTCCCGGCGGAGGCATTGCGCTTTTCAAGGCCGTGATGTTTTTGAAAGAAAAATGGGACAAGCGTTCTGCCTCGGAAAAGGATGAGACAACGCCGGAAATGCAGGCCGCATACCAGATTCTCAGTAACGCTTTGGAAGAGCCGATTGCGCAGATTGCAAAAAACGCGGGGAAACGCGTTGGCGAAATTACTGCGAAACTCCGGGAAAAAATCTTGAGCGATTCTAAATCAAACGCCGGATATGATGCGAAAAACGATGAGATCGTTTCAGACATGCTGAAAGCCGGGATCGTGGATCCGGTAAAGGTGGTGCGTTTTGCTTTGGAAAATGCGGTATCAGTTGCCGCAATGTTTCTCACGACAGAGGCCGCGGTTGCAGAACTTCCGAAAAAAGATGAGCCCAAGATGCCCGCGATGCCGCCCGGAGATTACTGATCAAGATATAAGCGATAAGGTATAAGTTGAAAGTCATCCATAAAAGCCCTCGAGGGGGGCTTTTATGGTGAATCGATTTTGAGCTTGACGCAAGGATAAAGAAATGGTATTTGTGAGTTAGATCAAAATGGAGGAATTGTGATGGAAAGAATGAGAGCTCCAGACGCTCCAGTCCTTGATCGTAGGCCGTACGGTCGTATTGAGTTCGGTTTCATGAGAAATAGTGATGGAGAAATTTTCTTTCTGGCTCCCCACGGAAGAGATACACTTTCCTACCCCGTCTTAAAAGATGGCAGTCTCGTTGCGTGTGCTGAATTCGGTACTTTTGATTTAATAGAAGTTGACCTCATTCATCCGAAGGATCTTGGGTTTGCTCCGGGAGAGAAAATTCGTTGGGTCAAGCCAGGGACTTACGAGCCCATTTAATCGCTTACCGCATGGTTCGCCCAGCGGTTTTGTTTTGTGCCTGAGCAAATACACATATATAAAGCTATAGCTTTATATATGTGTATTTGTGTGTTGTAGGTGAGATGCTACTTTCAGAAGTTTCTATGAATGAATTATCTTATTTTAAAATGTATGCCCCCGGGCGCGTTCGGCGCTCGGGGGCACTACTGGTTTACTACCTCCTTCGGTAGTCGCTGTAAGCGGCCACCTCCTTTGTGGTGAGCTTCAACTCCTCAGTGACGAACTTCCACTCCTCGATCGCCTCCCTGGCAACGTAGAGAAGGTGTCCCATGCCGTCTGATTGTGACGCGCGGCCCTCGGCGATATCTTTCCTGATGTCGGCGAGTCGTTCGGTGTAGTCCTCTCGTACCATGCCGCGAAGCGACTGCGGCGACTGTTTGATCGCTGTGGGACTCTCATTCACTTCGGTAAGCGCGAAGGTGATCACGCGCATCACGCGATTGGTGTCCGCGAGGTCGAATAAACCCTCACCTGTTCCGCATTGCATCTTTGCGCGTGCTGACCGGGGCATCTGGAAGACCTTGACGAACGAATATGCCACCGTTACTCCGAGTTCGCGGTACCGCGCGGTCACATCCCGGCGGTCATGGGCGCTTGCGCCGATCTCCTCCCACGTAATCGGCTCTCCGGGGAGAACGTATTGCCCCCCTAGGTAGCCGAATGCCGAGGACATCCTCTCGAATTTCTCGGAGTCGCGGCAGAGGTTGGCGGCAACGGATGAGGAAGTATTGAGTTCCGTCATCCAGTCCGGCTGCTTCCGGCCGGACAGATCCCGCTCCGGTGGTCACGCCGCGAGATCGAACGCCCGCCGGATTTCCTCGACGATCTGCTTCCGACGCTCCTCGCTACCCTTTTTCCGGTCAGCTTTCAGCTTCTGGTCCTCCTCCTTTGAGCTTCCGGGGTCGTGGATGATCTCCTTGGTCTTGGTGGTCTGTGCCGTTTGCGTCGGCTCGTCCGAGCGCCCGCATGCCATGAGGTTCACTGCAACGACCAGTGCCGTCATGATGATGGTGAAAGCGTTCATTGCGCTCCTCCCGTGAAGGTAGTGGTTCGGTGGAAAAATCTATTACATATTATATATCATTTTATGAAAAAAGTCAAATAAAACAAAAACATATTTTTTTGAGTGAATTTTATGATATACTTTTTCTATGTGCGGTAGTAACACTTCGGCATTTCTTCCGGAGTACACTGCCGGCATAGTAATCAAATCTTCGGCATTCTGTGATATAAAAGTATAATGTTCGGTTTGCCGCAAAGCGGCAGCCGAAGTCTACTACCGGGTATGGGTATAATCGCCACAGCGACTCAATATTACGGTTCAGCGAAAACATACGCAGCTGGGTTTTTGTCAAATCCGTCATGGGATATTGCGCTGGTTTTGGCGCTTTTTGCCGCAAGCTTTTTTTACGGCATCATGATGGGGAAAAGGCGGATTATCTCATCCATCTTCTTTACCTACGTTGCATACGCCATTTTTTCGATTCTACCGGAGGAAAATATTCTCCCATGGTTTTCTTTTGTTGATATTTTCGCCGCGCGGATTCTCCTTTTTCTTCTTATATTTGCTATTCTTTATTTTCTTCTCGGGACCCGCCGCTCCCGCGGTCCGATTCGTGTAAGCGTGTGGTGGCAGGTGTTTGTACTCTCGTTCATTCAAGTCGGATTTCTGGTCTACATCATTATAGGGTTTCTTCCGAAGGAAACCGTTCAAACCCTTGCGCCCCTCACCAAAACCGTATTTGCGAATCCGTCATTCAAAGTGTGGTGGTTTATTATCCCGATTCTTGTTGTTATTTTTTTGAGAAGGTGGGGAAGAGGGGAGGATTGATGTATATCGAATTACGAATAAGGAATTATGAATGCCGGGTTAAAAAACGCAGTGAAGCCGTTTTCAGACAATCTTATTTTTTTCGATACGGAATTTTCTTCCCTTGATCCATATCAAGGAGAAATCCTATCTATTGGTTTGGTAAAGCTGAACGGTGAAGAACTGTATATTGAGCTTGAGTATGATGGCGAAGTGAGTGAATGGGTAAGAATCCATGTCCTCCACCTTCTTATGGATGAAAAAATTAGCAGGGAGAGGGCAATAGAGCGTATTAAGAAATTTGTCGGAGATACAAGGCCGTATGCGGTGTCCTACGTAAATCAGTACGATACAATTTATTTTTATAAGCTTCTCGGCGGACAAGAAAATCCATTTTTCTGGCTGCCGATAGACTTTGCTTCGATGCTTTTTGCGATGGGGGAAGATCCTGAAAGTTTCAGTTTTACGCGGGGTCCCGAATTTTTAAAAAAACTGGGCATCAATCAAGCCGACTATCGCGAGCATCATGCGCTTGATGACGCACGGATGCTCCGCGACGTATACATGAAATTATTGGTAAATAATCAATAACCGAGATACAATAATCAAAAACACATATGGCAATGCGCGATGCGATTCTGAAATTTAATACGCAATTCGAGTTTGAGCCAAAGATTTTAAATGAAGAAAATCTCGGCAATCAGTCCTCCTACATTATTTGCGGAGTGGGAGGGTCTAATCTCGCAGGGGACCTTTTGGAAATTGTATCTCCGGGCACAGACGTCTATTCGCACCGCGATTATGGTCTTCCGCCGTTTTCCGATGCGCGACTCAAGGAATCGCTTGCGGTATTGAGTTCCTATTCGGGGAATACTGAAGAAACACTAAGCTCCTATTGGGCGGCGAATGAAAAAGGGGTAGCGATGGCGATGATCAGCATGGGGTGGCGGCTTTTGGAAATGGCAAAGCACGATAAGCTTCCGCATATTGAAATTCCGGATACGAACATTCAGCCGCGATCTGCGATCGGATTTAATTTTCTTTCGCTTCTCCGGCTCATGCGAAAAGAAAAAGAACTCGTTCTGGCAAAAACTCTTGTAAAAACGCTGAAGCCCGCGGACTTTGAAAAATCGGGGAAAGAGCTCGCCGAGAAACTTCAAGGAAAAGTACCTGTCATTTATGCGTCTCGTCGAAACCGAGGGCTTTCATATAACTGGAAAATCAAAATGAATGAAACCGGAAAAATTCCCGCGTTTGCGAACGTGGTGCCCGAGTTGAATCATAACGAGATGACCGGGTTCGATATCATTGAAAAAACTAAGATGCTTTCAGAAAAATTCCATTTCCTCTTTCTCCGTGATTCGGCAGACGGCGAGAAAATCGAGAAGCGGATGGATGTTCTTCTCAAGCTCTATCGTGACCGGGGGTTTCCAGTTGAGGAAATCGAGCTTTCGGACAGCGATCCGTATCTCAAGATTTTTTCTTCGCTTGTTCTTGCCGATTGGGTTTCGCTTTTTCTCGGCGAGTCATACGGCGCTGAAACCGAGGCGGTCCCTATGGTGGAGGAATTCAAAAAACTCATCGGATAATTTTGTCCTTATCGTACAAAAAGAAAAGAACACCCGATATTCGGGTGTTTTCGCGTTTTTCGGAGTTGTTTAGATCTATCGGGGAAGCGGATATTCGCCAGTCATACAGGCGAAGCATCGCTTTTTTCCTGAAATTTCCTGTAGGTCCTTTAACGAGAGATATGTGAGTGAATCAGCTCCCATTTCATTCTTGATGCCTTCTATAGAGATTGTTGCGGCCGCAAGTTCTCCGTAGGTTGGCGTATTTATGCCGTATTCGCACGGATGGTAGATTGGCGGACATGCAATAAGCACATGCACAGCTTGCGCCCCGGCATTTTTGATCATTCGAATGAGTGGCGGTAACGTTGTGAGCCGGACAATTGAATCGTCAACTACGGCTATAGTCTTTCCCCTGATTGGCGATGGAATGATCGAATATTTCTGGCGGACGAGCCAGTTTCGGAGGATCCGGTCTGCGGCAATGAACGTTCGCCCGACGTCTCGACTCCGCACGATAACAGGAAGAAAAGCCGCGGGATTCATGGTTCGCGCGAATCCAACCCCGATATGGGTTGAACTATCCGGTACAGGCGTTATGATGTCGATTTCCGGTACGGGATTGAAGCGCCTTTTGAACACTTCGGCGAGTTTCCGGCCGAGTTCCAGCCGGAATTCAATAATGGGAAGATCAAATCCCTTACTTGCCGGGTGAGAATAGTATATTTCCTCGAAGACACAGGGCGCGAGATCTGTTTGTGGACTCTTCGCGAGTTGAAAAGATTCAGGCCCTTTTTCACTGATAATGAGGATTTCCCCGGGATTGATATTTCGTTCGAATTGTGCTTCTACGCCGTCGAGCGCAACACTCTCTGATGCAACGAACCAGCTATCGCCTTTTCTTCCTAGTGTAAGGGGCCGGTTTCCGCTCGGATCCCGGATTGCGGCCAATTGATCCCGGAAAAGCATGACAAGCGAATAACTTCCTCGTACGCGGCCAAGGGCATGGATAAGCCGTTCTGGAATTGATCCCCTTGCATGTTGGAAGAGCCGCAAAATGCACTCTGAATCCATCGAAGTCGCAAGGCGCGATCCCGCTGCTTCGAGTTCTTGCCGAAGCATTTCTGCATTCGTGAGGTTCCCGTTGTGAGCGAGCGCAACTCCGTCGCTCAAAATTGGTTGGGTATTGTCTCGTTTTGGGTCGTCGTGAACGGTTGGATAGCGAATGTGGCCGATAGCATGGCGGCCATGAAGGAGGTTGAGTATCTTTTCGGTGAATACATGGCGAACTGCACCGGGACCGGTTTCTCGAAACATATTTGTGCCATCGGTTGTCACCATTCCCGCGTAGTCGCGTGCTCTTGGCTGGATATGATGGAGACCCGCTGCCGTTAGTTCTGCAGCTCCCGGCGCGTTAAAAACGCCCACTATTCCACACATACCATACCTCCAGTTATGAATGTCCTTCTTTAGCTATAACTGTTGGCGGAAACAACGTCAAGAAAAAACATCTTGCACAGGATGAAAAAATATGCTTTATAGTGAGTAAGCTCTTTGACTGTGGGAGGGTGGCAATGAAATACCTGATTCAGGACGTGATGCCTCGGTGGTATGGGCTTTCGTGGGATGCAAGAAATAAGGCGATCAGAATCCAGCTCCATCGCGAACTTCCTTGGCCTGAAAAGATGTGGAGTTCAGAAAATGCGAGCCGCATTATGGCAAGACACCCGTTTTCCACATTCGAGAGTGATCTCGATGGATTGCATTTCGGGTTTGATCGCGCTCTTGAAATCGTCCAGAATCCCCCGGGCGAATATCAGGAACTCATCGGCAGGTTGCCACGAGTTCGCATCCAGTCAAGACGCAACTGTTTCTCGTGTGAGGGGAAGGAAAGGCGAGATGGTACAAAGTGTTTTTCCTGCGATGGGACAGGAAAGGATTATGACCTCAAATTTGGGCGTGCTGAAGCGCTTGCCATGAGTATCGGTGTTCTTCTTAATCCGTTTGCGTATAATGAACATGACACGGGTTCGCAGGATCAGCAGCTTCTTACGGTTTATCTTTCCATCGTGGAGGGCGGTGCGCCAATCGGAGGCATGGTTGGGATTCCATTTCACCACTGGGCGCGCGAGTATCCTCGGTATACGGAGTTTCCCGATGTTATAGATACGATGAAGCAGGCGTATGGCAGAATGATGGGCAAAGCAAGAATCAGGTTAAGTTCGTCGTTCGGATTCCGGGCTTCTGTATACTCGAAGTATAAACATGTCATGTTCGATTGTCCCGGTGATGCGTGCGGTGTATATGGCTTGCCCGACCATGATCCGGGAGACAGAAGTGGATATAAATTGAGCTGTCACAATGTGGATAGTGCCACTCAACAGCTGACGCTTCTTGCCGGACTTGCCGCGCTTCATGACCGCGCGGACAGGGAAATCAAAGCACAGCAAAAAACCGCTTGAGCAATCAGGCGGCATTTTTAATTTGGTTTATCACATTTCGCCACTTACTTGCGACCGCGAGCAAATGGGTAATTGGAGAAGGAAACACAAAACCGCAATCACTGATTGCGGTTTTGTGTAATATGAATTCGGGGAGAATGGTTCGACTCCGCTACCACAGGTTGAACTCCAACAATCCGCGTTCACCCCGTTACATTTCCCGGTGGACCATGGGAGAATCGAACTCCCGCCTTCCGGATGCAAACCGGATGCACTGCCACTATGCTAATGGCCCGCATCCGGGAAATGTAACGGGGCAAGCTAAGCTATAGGCCCACCCCGCGAGTAACGGGGTGAATAGAGCGGGAGCAGTTTCGCTTTCTTCAACGAAACCCCGGGAAATTCTTTACGCCCTCACGTCGTTCAACAAGTGAACCACGGCTCGCTAAATTTTCCGCGAAAGACAGAATGTCTTTCGCCCACTCTGCTAATGGCCTGCGATATTTTTCTTCATTATTTTAGCGTGTTTTTTCGGATTTTGCAATTGTATAGGGGAATAGACAAAAAGAAGAAACCCCGGGAAGGGGCTGTTTCTTTAAGGGAGTATGATTATTACGGCGTGATGACTAGAAAACTGGTATGTGCAGATGGGTTTTTTGTGAATGGAATATCGAATCTAACGGCATATCTCGCTCGGCGCGCGATGGCGCATTTGACAATTTCTTCTGTTGGTTCCAACCGTTCATCTTCAGGGTCCCGCATGAGAAGTGTGAACTCAGGGAATGTGTTGAATACTTCGGCGGTCAGCAGATCAACAAACGAGTATCTCACGCCGGAACATGATAAGTCAAAAAAGGGGATCAAGATAAGAGGAAAGTCACACGCGGGAATATTGTCTTTTACCCAACGGTATTTTCTTGAAAGGTCTTCTGCGTTATCGCAGTCAAGATTCAAGACGTGGACAAGACGCATGCCGCGCAATGCGATAATACGATCGTCTACAGCGCGGGGAAATCTCTTTTTTTCCGTTGTGGGAAGGCCGTAGACGCCAGACAGGATTGGCTTCTCGCCAGAATGTGCGAGTGCCGCCCCCGCAAGAAAGTCTGCCGCTTCTTCGTAAGAAATTGCTTGGAAGAGCTGGTTTTGAGTTGCCATGTCCCCCTCCCTTGTTCTGATTTCAAAATAGCACCCCCATCTTTTTTGTCAAATGA
>CAYHJX010000029.1:0-9682 GCA_964357005.1 uncultured Candidatus Saccharibacteria bacterium
TTCCGTCTGTCCGCTTGAGCAACTCCGTACGGAGTAATTTACGACGTTATCGCGCTCTCCCCGCATCCTTTGAGTTTCGAAATCAAGTAGACCGAAAAACATCCATGGGACAAGGCACATTCCGTAGCGATATACAGGAAAGGCCGGTGGGATATAGATACCACTTTCGTCTTTTGTTTCTCCGACGAGATGAAAACCCCCGGAATTGATTTGTCCCTGATAGACTCGCGCAGTACGAGGTGCAGGAAAGCAAATCCTTATCTCGGTTACCATCCCCGGCATATCGAGCTGGAGAAAAACGGGATTATGCTGGGCGAGTACCCTGCTGAGTTCCTCGCTATCAGCGAAATAGATCTCATCTTGATAGATCCCGCTAAACGTAAAACCAAGATCTGGGAGCATACGCTTCTCCTTTGAAATATAGTGTTCTACCAGTACTATTCTCTACTCTTCCTGGTTTGTCAATCAAGAATCCGACGCATAGTCACTCGTGCCGTATCGCCGAGATTGCGAGATACGAGGCAATAATGGCGGCTGTTTCTGCGCGGAGGATGGCGGGACCGAGACTCACGATTTGCCAATTCCTCTTTTCAGCGACTCCCAGCTCTTCATCGCTCCAACCGCCTTCGGGACCAATAAAAATGTGCGTGGTCTTTGAGTCGGCATGAAATTCGGGTGTCAGTAGTTCACCTTTCGGATCAAAAAAAAGAACTGAATGCGCATCGGGAAGTTTTTCTGCTGCGTCGGCAAACGGCTCGGCCTCATGAATTTTTGGAGTAAATCGGCGGCCGGATTGCTCTGCTGCTTCACGCGCAACATCAATCAGGCGTTCAAGGCGGACTTTCTTTTTTACCGTGCGCTCCGTAAGAAGCGGAATAATTTCGGTGACGCCGATCTCGGTTGCTTTTTCGACAACAAATTCGAAATGGGCGTGTTTCAAAATTGCGCAGTAGAGCCGCAGGTCCGCGTGCGCCGCGGTTTCATGTATGCCGTTTTCGCTTCGCACCAGAAGGTACACTCGAGATGGATCGATCTTTTTTATCTCAGCAGTATATTCTTTTCCTTTTCCGTCGCCCAATATAACTGATGACCCCGGCGCAAGTCGAAGGACCTTTGTGATTTGCCGCACAAGGCGCGGATCCCTGATTTCAACAAGCGGATTCGTAAAATCAAAATGTCCGATGAATCGGTTAAGCCGCATGGTGTTATAGTTTTCCGTTTTTAATCTTTTGCCGGATGGATTCGATATGCGAGTGATAGAAAAAGAGATTGTGGAATGTGAGAAGGATTGGCCCCGTCATTTCGTGTGCGCGAAAAAGATGTGAAAGATAATTCCGCCGGTATGATTGGCATACGCGGCAGAGGCATTTCATATCCAGCGGATTTGTGTCCGTGAGAAATTTTTTTTGGCGGATATCGATTCGTCCCGAGCTCGTAAACGCGACACCGTGGCGGCCGTAGCGCGTTGGAACAATGCAGTCAAACGTATCAACTCCGCCTTTGATGATCGGAAGGATATCGGAGAAGCGCCCAATACCCAAGAGGTGGCGCGGAGCGGTCTTTCGCAGATGCGGCAGTGTCCAGGAAAGGATGTTTTGCGTTATTTTTTTCCCGATTCCAAGGTCTCCGCCGATGCCAAACCCGTCGAAACCAAGAGAATTTGCAAAGCGCGCGCTTTTTTCGCGAAGATTCTTAAAATGAGACCCTTGGATAATGCCGTAAAGCGCCTGGTCGGACGCTCGCGCGGCAAGCGACTCTTTAATCCATCGGTTTGTCCTGGTAAGCGATTTTTCCACGTATGCGTAGTCGGCGAGGGGCGAGGTGCATTCGTCAAACGCAAACATGATGTCCGCGCCAAGCGCTTCCTGAATGCGTATTGATTCCTTCGGCCCGAGAAAAAGAAGCCGACCGTCAACGGGGGACCGAAACGAAACGCCGTCGTCGGTTATTTTTATTTTCTTCGGCTGACTGCCTTCGCGTATGATGGGCGCGCGTTTTTTTTGGAGAATTTTTCCGACGCCGTGATCTTCGCCGAACCCGAAGGAAAACACCTGAAATCCGCCGGAATCGGTCATCAGGGGATTGTGCCAGTTCATAAATCGGTGAAGCCCTCCTGTGCGCTTTACCGCCGTCTCCCCCGGCTTACTGTGGAGGTGGTAGGTATTTGCAATGAGTATGCGCGATTTTGTTTCCGCAGTATCTTCGGGCGAAAGTCCTTTGATGGTTCCTTGCGTTGCCACGGGAACAAGTGCCGGCGTTTCAACAATGCCGTGAGGGGTCTCAAGGATCCCTGCTCGGGCGCGCGAGCGCTTTGATTCTTTGAGTATGGTAAAGCGGATCATTTAGATGGTGATTCCGAGAATTTCTTTTGAGACGATTCCCATAGTGTAGGTAATGAGAACCGCGAGGGTAAGAATCACAATATTAAGAACTATCCGTTTCTTCGCGTTCATGCCGGTTATGAATGAAATGACAGTTGACACAAGAATGGCTGCAGAACCGCTTGCTATAAATGAGATGAGGATTCCTTGCCCGCCGATCATAATGGGAAGAATCGGTATGAACGCCCCGCAAAGATAAGAAACCCCGACAATAGATGCCGAAACAAGTGTATTTGTTTCGCGCCGCGCCGGCTCTCCGGCCGCTCCCTCGGCAAGAATCCGATCCTTTTTTGCCTGGATGCCGATAATCTCGTTTTCCGAATTTTCAGCGGCGAATACGCCTGCGGCCATGGAAAAGGACCCCGCAATCGCAACCGTAAGGCCGGCAATGATAACCGAGGAAGTATGCTCGAACGCGGCAAAAAGCCCGCTTACTGCGCCAAGAATCTCAACGAGGCCGTCGTTAAGTCCCAAAAAGAGATTCCGAATATGTTCTCCCCGAAGCCCTGTTTCGGAGGAGCCCGAAATAATGGAATCTTCATGCTTCAGCTCGTCGGTAAGTATTGTTTTGAGCGCATCACCGGTCGGTGTTCCTCGAAAGCGTTCCCAGAGAGTATAGTAGTCGTTTATTGCGTGCACTTCCGTTGAATCGAGAATGAGAAAAATTGCGCGGTCGCCGAATATTCGAGCAATAAAAACCTCAAAACCAAGGAGAAGCGCCCGAAATATGCCGATTGGCTTTCGTTTGACTCCGAAAAAATTCTCCCAGTATGTGACGTGCTGCTCTTCAATGGCGATGAGTTCGGTTAAGGTTTTTCTTGTTTCGGATCCGGCAATTAATGTGAGCTGCCGATAGAGCTGGAGTCCAAAATATTCACCCATGACAAGGCGGTTTCCGAGCGCGTGGAGCGAGTTTTTGTGTGAAGTCATACCGGTACTCCGGCCGCATTGCGGGGCCGATGGTAACTTTATATATGGGTCGAGTTACTGCGAGGTATGAATGATGCCTCGTTCGTCGATAAAATAGGTGTCAATGATGAGTTCGGGAAATTGTTCGCGGATGACTTCGCGGGCCTTGTGGTGCTCGTCAACGTGAAAGGCGAATTCTTCATCCGCGTTTTCCTTGAATTGCTTGAATCCCCCGTATGCGCCGCAGTCATGATGCGTAAAGAGCATGACTCGCTTGACGCCGTGGAGTTTGATTGACGTTCCGAGCTCGCGGAGCATGAATGCGCGGTCCGTCGGGTCTTCCGGCGAGGAAAATACTTTTGCGCCCCCAGCCGGGGACTTCGGGTCGATATGTGCTACATTGAGCGAGCGCAGAAAATATTTAAATGATTTCCAAAACCGGTCGTCAACGCACCGGACCGTAAACGCGTCCGCCGTATAGTGCGCGAGATCGGTTTTATGGTAAAAGACGTAGTTTTTTTCCATGGATGGATTGTAGCGATTCCGGCTATTCTTTTCAACTCATGCCACTCTCGATCGCTAGACGCCAATTCACCCCGTTACCGCCGGGATGCCGTGGCCGGAAGGTAGCGGTAACGGAGTTCATATTGAGGCAGGTCAGGCCCCCCGCTGTTCCGGCTGGCCGCCGCGGATTTGGCGGTATGCGCCTTTATATTTTTCAATCGTTTCTTCGACCTCTTTGTGGGGTATTTCAACCCGCAAAAGGTCAATGGCATTGATGGTATCGTAGATATCGAGTTTATGCTCAAGCTTATATATCGCATCCCGCCAAAGAATTGCTTTTTCATATTCTCCGCTGGCTGCCGCCTTTTGTTCAAGCCGTCTCATCATGTCAATAAAAGCCCAGTAGACCCCTTCTTCGGCGCCGCCGCGCCCGATCGTTCGATCTTGAAACGGAATCCGCAAAATAGATTTTTGCTCCTTCATCATTTGTCTGATTCTTCCGGTCCGCTGCCAGTTAAATGCGGTGGTGACAATCTTTTCGTAATAGGTGCGGGCCTCTTCGAGGACCTCGCGTGAGATATCGGGGATATGCCGAATCGTATCGAGGAGGCGATATGCTCCAACCTCAATCATTTCTAAACTCCACCATGGCTTTGCCGATGCCCACCAAAAGTGGTCGCTCGAAAGCGCCAAGTCCATCTTCTTCCTGACCAAATCGTAGCGGGGATGATCGTTATTCAACGCAGTCACCTCTTTAAGGGCGAGATCGGTGAATTTCCACTGCCATTGGTGAATTATATTTTCAGGATCAGACCAGGAAAGAAACTGGGTGTTTTCCTCAATTTCATTTCGGCTCGAAGCCCACGTTGATTTTACCGGTACGATTTCTTTGGTCTTATGATAGTGGCGAGAAATATCAGAAATGGTGATGAGTTCAAATTCGGGCGCGGCGAAAACATCAAAAAGCATCTTTTCCAAACCCGGCCTGTGATGCCCAAACGTTTCCCCGTCCATGGCCGTTACCACATAACGCCCGCTTCGCATATCTTCCTTCATTGCCTCAAGCAATGATTCTCGAGATCGAACCACGGCGCTCATGATGAGATTGCTCAAACGGCGTTCGCGAAAAAAAACCAAGAGATTGCTTCCGGCAACTTTATAAATTTTTTTGTAGTCAACGTGCCCGACGTAACCATCACAGGCTATCTCGTCAAGGATAATCCATTTAAAACCGAGTGAGGAAATCACGGCCGGCAATTCTTCGCTATACGCCATTTCCGGAGGAAAAAATCCCTGGGGTTTATAGGAATCTCCCAAAAAAAACCTGCTGGTTTCGTCATTCATTCTTACCTGCCGTATGATTTCTTCCTCACGTAAGAAGGGAGTAAGGGCGTGATATTTCACCGAAGACGTAAATTCAACCCTTCCCTCCTCGCCCAATGTGCGTAAACCGCCGATGATATCCTTATAGCCGTATGTATCTAAAAGCTCCAGAAGAGTGCCGTTTATGTTTAAAGTAATACTGACCCGCTTGAGTTTTTTTATGCCTTCAATTAAAGGACGGTAACTCTGAACGACAATTGACTCCAAAACATCCGGCTGCTGTTCTGCCGGCTGGTAAAAATGCAAAAAATTAGCCCAGTACATTCTTTTCTAGCGCGCGGTGCTGTTTCGCTTAAATTCTATTGCCTTCTTAAAAAGCGTGATGTATTCACGGGCTGATTTGGTCCACGAAAAGTCGGCCTTCATGACGCGCTTTTGAATCCCTTCCCAGCATTTCGGATACTGGTACGTTTCAAACGCGCGCACAACAGCGCCGAAGAACGCATAATTATCGAAGGGCTCGAATACAAAACCGGTGCCTGTTTGTGCCCGCGGATTATAATTCTCGACGCTGTCGGCAAGACCGCCGGTCTTTCTCACCAACGGCACGCCGCCGTAGCGCATGACTTCCATTTGCGTCAATCCTGACGGTTCATATTTTGACGGAATTAGAATGACATCGGCGCCCCCGTAGACCATACGAGGAAGCGCTTCATCATAGGCCAAATGTACCGCCACTTTCCCGGGATAGTGTTCCGGTAGCTCCTGGAAAAACCCCATAAACTCGCTCTCGCCGGTTCCAACAACAATTAACTGAACGTCAAGATTGGTAAAAAGCGCGTGCGCCGTATTCATTAAGAGATGAAACCCTTTCTGCCAATTGAGACGGGAAACGATGCCCAAGAGAAAAGTGTCGGGCCGCTCGGGCAGGTTGAATTTACGCTGCAACGCGGCCTTGTTTTTTCTGCGCTCGCCGAGTGTCTTGAGAGAATAAGGAAACTCCAGAAAAGAATCGGTAGCCGGATTATATGAGTCGTAGTCGATACCATTTAAGATGCCGAAAAGCCGCGACCGTCGTTCACTAAGCAGATCGTCTAAAAGCTCGCCGTATTCGGAGGTAGTGATCTCCTGGGCATACGTCGGAGATACCGTATTTATGGCGTCTGCATAGCGGATGCCTCGCCGCATGAAATTGAGCTTCTGCAGTCGAGGATCGGCAAGAAGCGGGACGGGAGACTCTCCAGAATCATAATCCATCTCGCTGACAAAATGGGGATCGAACATACCTTGATGTGCGAGATTGTGGATGGAAAAGACAGTTGTGATCCCCGCAAACACCGGATCATTTTTGTATTCGGTTGCGATGAGATTGGGAATAAGCCCGGCCTGCCACTCACACGCCACAATAACATCCGGCCGCCAGGATGACTGCCGCAAGAACTCAAGCGTACCTTTAGAAAGAAGAGCCCAGCGCACCGCATCATCCATATAGCCGTAGACGTTGGCGCGCTTTTCATAGTACTCCATGTTTTCAAGGAAATAAGCAATTGTTTCTCCCTTCTCGTTTTCGTGCCTGAGGACGTTCGAGACAAAAAGACCGTAGGGATCAGCCTCATTCGGTAGAGGAACGATGCCTTCGGCCTCAAGTGTGAGCGGAAATCGTGCGGTATCCATGGTGATGTACCTGGGTACCATCACACGAGCATCGCACCCAAGTGCCTTAAGTTCCTTGGGAAGCGCATACATCACTTCACCCAAGCCGCCCACCTTCATAAATGGCCCCGCTTCTGAAGCAACAAAAAGAATATTGAGTTTTCTATTTTTCTGAAAAATAGCCATACCGTCGTGATAGTACGCCTTATATACATATGGTATCATACAATAAATGATATGAAAATCCTCTTTGAGATTAAGCCGACTGCGGCATCCATTGAAGCGTACGAGAAATTTACGCCCGGTATATGCGCTGAGCTGCATAACCAGAAGGAGGAGCTCAAGGGATATAGCATTTTTCATATTAATTCGACCGCAAACGGTGGCGGCATTGCAGAGCTTTTGCGAAGCCAGGTGCCGCTTGAACGCTCTCTTGGGATTGACTCGCGGTGGTTTGCGATGACCGCTCCCGCTGATTTCTTCCGGGTAACAAAAAAGATTCATAATCTTTTGCAGGGCGCGCGCCATGATCCGCTTTCGGAAGAAGACATCCGTACCTATCGAGATATAAACCGCGCGCTTGGTCATGAGCTCGGCGAATTAATGCGGGAATGTCCCGCGGACGTCGTCTTCATTCATGATCCGCAGCCTTTGTTTGCGGCGGAATATATTCATTCGTCCATACCGTTCATTCTGCGGGTTCATATTGATCTCTCGAGGCCGGATCCTGACACGCTTGAACTCCTTCGCGCGTCCGTGCTTCGCTATCGCGCGGTCGTGTTTTCGCATCCGTCATTCATCCCGCCATGGCTCACGGCACCTGACGCCTCACGGATCATTATGCCCGCGATTGATCCGTTCACTGATAAAAATCGGACGCTTGGCGATTCGCCGGCGCTTGCTGCGTCCGCAGGCATTGATATGGGAAAGCCGCGCATTGCACAGGTATCCCGGTTTGATCAATGGAAAGATCCGATTGGCGTTATCGAGGCCTATCTCCATGCGCGCGAATCCATATTCGGACTCCAGCTTGTTCTCGCGGGTTCGCACGCAGGTGACGATCCGGAGGGCGTTTTGGTGTATGAAGCGGCGCGCCGCTTCGCGGGCGGCGACCCCCGAATTATTTTCTATACCGAGCAAAATGACGTCATAATCAATGCGATACGGACGGAAAGCGATATCATTGTGCAAAAATCCATACGAGAGGGATTCGGGCTTACGGTCACCGAAGCGATGTGGAAAGAAAAAGCGGTCATTGGCGGAGATACGGCAGGCATTCGATCCCAGATTGCCGACGGGGAAAACGGATTCATTGTATCATCGCCCTCCGATGCGGCGGCGGCGATCGTCCGACTCTGGGAAGATAATTCGCTTCGACAAAAAATCGGGAAGCGCGCCCGCGAAACCGTTCTTGCGTCATACCTCATGCCGCGCTACATACGCGATCACATTGCGTTTTACCAAGACGTAATCCGTTAAGCTGTCCGGAGGGACGTTAGCTTCTCGATACGGAGTCCGACAAGGCGGATTTTTTTGTTTCGGGGATTTTCGCGGCGGTCAAGAAATGGCATAAGAAGCTTCAATGCCTCGAATTTGAGCGTTTCAGTGCTTTTTGAAGGCGTCGGAAGCGTATGGGAGCGCGTTTTTGTCTCAAATCCCGAGAATCGAACAATGATTCCAATGGTGCGGTATCCGGAGAATCCCTCCGTTCCCATGCGTTGTATAACTCGGCGTGCCATTTCAGTCAGTGTGCTGATGATCCGCGCGGAGTCGAGCGTGTCTTCGAGGAACGTTTCTTGCTCGCCAATTGATTTTGGCTCCGAGAACGGCTCAAGCGGAGAATCGTCTATACCGCGTGCTTTTTGGTAGAGGTCTTTTCCCCATTTTCCTAAAAAATCTGTCAGTTCCGGCTCGGACAATTGTTTAAGATCACGCACGGTTAATATCCCCATGGTGCGAAACCGAATCTCGGTTTTCGGGCCAATCCCGGGAATTTTCCGGATAGGCATCGGCTCAAGAAATGATTCTTTTTCTTCATCAGTGACAATAGTCAGGCCGTCTGGTTTTTTGAAATCAGACGCGATTTTCGCAATAAGTTTATTCGACCCAATCCCAATAGAACAAGTTAACTTTTCTTCCATTTTGATTTCTTCTTTGATCGTGCGCGCAATATTTCCTGCCTCGTTCCATATCACATTTGGAAATTGAAAATTGAAAATTGGAAATTGAAGCTGAAAGTATGCTTCATCAATACTCGCTTGCTCGATACTGCTACTGTAGTGCCGTAGAATCGCCATAATGCGTTCTGAAGTGGACTCATACAAAGAGAAGTTAGGAAATAAAAAAACCACTGGCTCGCGCCCGGCTTTTTTCGCTGATTTCGCGAGTTCCCACGCTTTTGAAATGGGGAGCGCAGAACGAATCCCGTATTCCCGCGCTTTGTAGTTTGCGGTGGACACCACCCCTCGTCCTTTTCCTTCTTTCGGGTCAGCGCCTACGACAATCGGTTTCCCGCGGAGCCATTCATGTTCCCGTTCCTCCGCGGCGGCAAAAAATGCATCCATATCCAAATGACCGATTATTCGAATCATATCCATATATTATTTGGATAGGGATGCTGGGAAAGGGGTCGGGAAAACGAGAGTTTTCCCGCGGTGGAAATATTAAAACCGCAATGTTTTAAGGAGCAAAATCCGAGTCCACCCGGTTGAGGATTTTGCGACGCATCCATATCCAAATGTCCAACTATTCTCATCATTGATATAATTGTAACCCAGCAATGGGAAAAGAAAACGCCTCTTCCGAAGAAGCGGCGGTACGCACGAAGTCATTCGACCAGAATTACGCCCTTGCAATCAGTGAACCCCGTTACAACCCGGCCTAAAGGCCGGGGCTTCCATCGAGCTTTTTTA
>CAYHJX010000030.1:0-9519 GCA_964357005.1 uncultured Candidatus Saccharibacteria bacterium
CAAAAATAAAGGAAACCGAGCTTCCCGCGCTTTCCGTCGAAGAACCACTCGACGCAAAAGACATACGGCCGTCCCAGCATTTTACCGAACCGCCGCCAAGATACACCGAAGCATCTCTTGTAAAAGCGCTCGAAGAAAATGGTATTGGCCGACCGTCAACGTATGCGCCAATCATCTCAACTATCCAAGACCGCGGTTATGTGGAACGATACGAACGCCGATACCTCAAACCAAAAGAAATCGGATTCATAGTAAACGATATGCTGGTTGAGCACTTTCCGGAAATCGTTGATATCCAATTTACGGCGCGCATGGAGGAAGAGCTCGATGAGATTGCGGAAGGAAAAAAAGAATGGCAGCCGGTTATCAGGGAATTTTACGAACCATTTGCAAAGCACCTCGCGGAAAAATACGAAAACGTAGAAAAACAGAATATGATAGAAGACACTGACGAGGTATGCGAAAAATGCGGCAAGTCCATGGTAATCCGCCACGGCCGCTTTGGAAAATTTCTTGCCTGCTCCGGTTTCCCTGAATGCAAAAATACGAAGACGTTGAAAAACAACAACTCCGACACGATCGACATGAAATGCCCGAAATGCATCGAAGGGAATGTGGTCATCCGCCGCACGGGACGCGGCAAAATATTTTTCGGCTGTTCGCGCTACCCAGAATGCGACTTCGCGTCATGGACTGATCCACGAAAACCCTCGAGCGTAAAATAGTCAAAATCACCACATTAACATTCCTCATACGATCGTATGAGGAATGTTAATGTTGAAGTTATCGCTGCCATACCCGTGTCCCCTCACTCATCTCTGCCGTTCATTTGAAAATTGACAAAAATCAGCCTACACTATTCACACCATGGACATAGGGAAACTCTTCGAAAAAGCGAAAGCCGAAGGAAGATCAGACGAAGAAATTCAGTTTCTTGAGCGCGCGTATGAATTTGCGCGTAAAGCCCATATCGGCCAGAAGCGATAATCAGGCGTCCCGTTTATTTCGCACCCTATTGCGACCGCACGCCGCCTCATTGATATGCACCTTGACGCGCCCGCAGTTGCCGCGGCGTTTTTGCACGATGTCTGCGAAGATACGAAATACACAAGCGAGGACATCAAAAAGGAATTCGGGGATGAGGTCGCGTTTCTTGTGGAAGGCGTCACAAAACTCAACAAAATAAAATACAAAGGCGCAGAACGGACTGCGGAAAGCTTGCGGAAAATGTTTCTCGCGATTGCCGAAGACATCCGGATTGTCATTCTGAAACTCGTTGACCGGATTCATAATATGCAGACCCTCTCATTTCTCCCGCCGGAAAAGCAAAAACGAATCGCGATGGAGACACTCGAAATTTACGCGCCCTTGGCCTACCGCTTGGGCATGACCGAACTTTCCGGAGACCTCGAAGACCTCACATTTCCCTATGTACTCCCTGCTGAATATGAATGGATTGAGTCGCACGCAAAAGACCGCTATGCAGATCTCGACCGCTACATCCGCGTATTAAAACCGCTTCTTGAAGAAGAACTCACCAAAGAACATATCCGCGTCATTAAGATTGACGCGCGCGCAAAGCATAAGTATTCGCTCTACAAAAAACTCTTGAAATATGACATGGACCTTGAAAAAATCACGGACATTATTGCACTTCGCGTGATTGTCCCAACGATTGAAGCGTGTTACGCAACCCTTGGCGTGATTCACAAACTCTGGCCGCCCATGCCCGGAAAAATAAAGGATTATATCGCGCTCCCGAAGCCAAACGGCTACCGCTCGATCCATACGACCGTCTTCGGCCCCGAGGGAAAGCCGGTTGAAATCCAGATGCGGACGCCGGAAATTCATGAGGAAGCGGAATCAGGCATTGCGGCACACTGGGCGTACACCGAATTCAAAAAGCGGGATACCAATGGAGTCAAGAGGGGGAAACACTCATTCGCAGAGGGAAAGCAAACTGCGTGGATCCTGCAGCTTCGCGAGTGGCAAAAGGAATTCGAAAACCCGAGCGAATTTCTCGAATCCTTGAAAATCGATTTTTTCAAGAATAGGATTTTCATTCTTACGCCGAAAGGAGATGTCTTTGACCTCCCCGAGGGGTCCACGCCGATAGACGTTGCGTACCGGGTTCACACGGACATCGGAAACACTGCGGTTGGCGCGCGCGTGAACGGAAAAATGGTTGCGCTTGACCATCCTCTGCGAAACGGCGACATCATAGAAATTCTTACTCAAAAAAATAAAAAGCCGAATCCCGATTGGCTTCATATCGTAAAAAGCACAGAGGCGCGGAAAAAAATATCATCATTTGTACGAAAAATGGAAGAAGAAAAACGGTTTCAAAAACAGGGCGGAGAATTGGTGGAGTTCCGCATCACAGCGCACGACCGCGTGGGGCTTTTGCGCGATGTCACTGATGCGTTTGCGAAATCAAAAATCAATCTGAAGCACGTCGGAATGGATACAAAAAACCGGACGTTTCCGGTCTTGATCATCCAGGCGCCTGTCAAAAACCGCCCCGAGCTTGAAAAACTGATGATTAAGATAAAGGGAGTGAAGGGGGTTGAAGAGGTCGGGTATAAGCTTCTATAAAACAAAAAAGTCCAAATGGGCTTACGCCCCTTTGGACCTCAAATCGTTTGCTATTTTGAGCACTTCTCCTACGGGTAGCCGACGAATAAGTCGTCCTCTGAACCCTTGAATAGACCATTCGACTGGCATCCTCCCATGCCCATAAGAAACAGTTATACTGAATGGCCCCCCGTTTCTAAAATCGATATCCTTCACAAGACCGAAAAACCTGCGGAATCGATGAAGCTTCTTCATCTCTACAAAATCCCCCACGCTAACTCTTACTCTCCGCTGCTTGCCGTCTAACGCAAAAAGCAGAGAACGCTTACGAGTCATCACACCCTCCTTCTTGAACTGATGCGATTCTACGCCTTCTCAATCAATTTTGCAAGGATGGCGCGGAGTTCTTCTTCGGAATAAAATTCAACGACAATTTTTCCCCTTTCACCCAAACGCTCGAGTTTTACTTTAGTCCCCAATTTTTCCTGGAGCTGATCTTGCCATTGGAGCGCTTCCGGATCAAGGACTCGCGCAGCGCGCTTCCGGGGCCTGAACTCTTTGCCCGAGACCCTCCGCGCCTGCGCTTCGGCCTCACGCACGGAAAATTTCCCGAGTAAAACCGCATGGTACACTTCCATTTGCTTTGCCACGTCGTCTCCCGCCATTAAAATCGCCCGCGCGTGGCCTTCTGTGATTTTTTCCGATAAAAGCGCTTGCTGGATTTCTTCGGGGAGCGACAGGAGCCGCAGCGTGTTTGCGACCATCTCGCGCGATTTGCTCACGCGCTCGGCAATTTCTCGCTGCATCAAGTGAAACTCGTCAATGAGGCGCTTAAACGCCCGCGCACGATCAAGCGCGTTCAGATCTTCCCGCTGGACGTTTTCAATAAGCGCGAGTTCAAGTTTAATCCGCTCATCCGGAATGCCGCGGCGAATTACCGCAGGAATTTGGGAAAGCCCTGCTTTTTTTGCGGCGCGAAGCCGCCGTTCGCCCGCAATCAACTGATACTTTACTTCAAGGCCGTTTGGCGTATCAATTTCTTGTTTTGTGACAAGTATCGGCTGCAAAACCCCGTGCTCGCGAATCGAGCTTGCAAGGCCTTCGAGCGCTGTTTCGTCAAATTCGCGGCGCGGCTGGTAGGGATTTGGTTCAATCTTTTCAATTTCAATGGAAAATATGGACTCGCCGCGGCGCGGAATAAAGTGGTCTTGGTATGTTTTGGGCTGGGGTTCTTCGGGCTCCGGCTCTCTCGCTGCGGGCTTCACTACGTCTGTTTTTTGCGCGCTTACAGGAGCGGGGGCGGGTGCGGGATCCGAAGAAGCAGGATCGTCATCCTGCGGCCTATCTGGTATTAATGATTCGAGTCCTCGTCCTAATGGGTCTGTTGGCATGCGTGAAAAGGTTTAAGGGGTAAGTTATAAGTTATAAGTTCAAACTATCAGTTTGCTCATGTAAATTACCGAAAACAAAAAACTTACGCCCCACACCTTATACCAATAACTAGCTTACCCTCCCTTCTTCCAATTTTAATATTTCTTCGGCAAGTTGGCGATAGGCCTTTGCCCCATGTGAATAGGGCGAGTACTGAAGGATGGTTTTCCCGAATGACGGGGCTTCGGCCAAGCTCACATTCCGCGGAATCGTTGTTTCAAACACATACCCGGGAAATTTCCTTCGGATTTCCTTTGCAACCGCGCGGTGAAGCTTTGATTTCCGATCATACATCGTAAGAAGCGCGCCCATAACCGCTGTCCGCGATTTCAAATTCGCATTGACAAGCTGAATCGTATGCAAAAGGTCTGCAAGCCCTTCAAGCGCGTAATATTCGCACTGAACGGGTATAAGGACTTTATGCGCCGCGGTAAGCGCGTTTATCGTAAGAAGCCCCAGAGACGGCCCGGAATCAACAATAATAAAATCATACTTTCGCGCAACTTGCGCGAGAACATCCTTCAATTTAAACTCCCTTCCCCGCATGCTGACGAGCTCGATCGAAGCGCCCGCAAGCGAGGGAGAAGCCGGCAAAAGGTCAACCGCGAGAAAATTCGTTTTTTTAATGAGTTTTTCCGGTGACTCCTTGCCGATAAGCGCGTGATACACACTCTTGTCATGGCGCTTATTATGAAAGCCCATTCCGGAAGTTGCATTTGCCTGTGGGTCAATATCTACGAGTAAAACCCGTTTTCCAAACGCGCCCAAAAAAGCCGCAACATTCATGGCTGTGGTAGTTTTCCCAACGCCGCCTTTGGCATTGCAAATAGAGATTATCCGCGTCATAAGACCTCTTGCAGAATAAGCTTTTGTGATAATTTTTTCAAATTTTGAGCGAAAAAGGTGAAGAGGAATGAAGGCGTAATGACTGAATTACGGCGAATTCCGATGAACCTTTTGCAGCCAAAATTTGGGGAAATTAACCGGAATGTTATTCTGCAAGAGGTCTATGGTATCCAGAGTAGCGCGAACCGATAAAATTTTCAATGAGAAAATATATTGAAAAAATGGGTGGAAAATGATATAACTTAATAACATTTGCCGCGGTGGTGGAAGTGGGCTGAAGGTGAAGCCTTCAGCGGGAAATTTAGCGAGCCCCGCCTCGGGCGGGTGCGAGCGTGAAGAATTTCCCGGGGCCGCGCTGAAGAAAGCGCGGCAGCGCGGGACTCAAAATCATGCCGCGGTGGCGGAACTGGCAGACGCACTGGACTCAAAATCCAGCGGGGGCAACCTCATGAGAGTTCGACTCTCTCCCGCGGCATTATCAAGATAGCAAGTGAAATTCTAGTATCCCACATTATTGGGCACCCGTTCGAACGACCAGCCACTTTATACCAAAGATTAAGAAATTTTCGATAGAAGTTATAATATGGGTCTTAGATCATTCATTAAAAACTGGAAAAAGAAACGAATTGAACGAGCTACTGAGCGAAGACGACTAAATGATCTTTTCGAAAAATTTTTAATTGAAACACGGCCATTAACTCCAAAAGCCTCAAAATATCCTGAAGCAGCTCTTTTGCGCCACGTTTGGAAGCGAGCCGCTATTCTTAGTTTCTTGTTCAAGGATATTCCAAATTCAGAAAAAGGTTATTTATATAAAAATTTTGCAGAAATTGCAGTTAAAAGGTATTACCGCATAGCTCCAGAAAACGCCTATGGAAAAGTTCAGTTAAAGATAGAGCCCGGCGCTGCTTCAAAACTCCTTGAAAAAGAAAAGGAACTGCTCTTTCCTCAAAAAAAAGTATCAACTCATTCTCGAGAACTCGCCTGTATTTACCTTGGAGTTGATGACCACGGCAGGTATTATGTCGGTCAGACATTAGGTGCTCCAGAATTTCGTTGGGTACAGCACAGAGCAAACAATACAGGGCCTTTCAAAAAAGGTGCTACATATGTCGAGTGGAAAATTTTAGAACGCAATGTAGACCCATCCGATCTAAACAAAAAAGAATCTTACTATATTGGCTTCTATAATTCTGTAGTGAATGGTTATAACGATACTCGTGGTACAGATTTGGCAGCTTACGAAAAAGGTATAAATGAAAATCATGCGAAGAGGGCGAGTTAAGGTTTTGAACCTGACCGAATCCCTGTAACCAGCTCATCTCCAAACGCCGTTCGAGAGACCGGGCGTTTGCTAAACGGCCAAATAACAAATATGCCCAACTCTATATTTCAATAACTAAATCAGATATAAAATTTCTATAAACTCGCATGCGTAATCAGGACATAAAAACTCTCACAAAAATTCTTCTGTATAAAAAGCGAGAAGATTTAGCCGGGTTGCTCGATGGTTGTTTAAGCGAGATATACTCTTGGGGTCAGTATGGCTCTAGACATAACTCTATATTATCGAAGTTTATAATTTATGCACCAATACAAAAATTTTACGAGCTTAAAAAACTAAACAATACTGATAAGATTCTTATTTTTGATTGCATTTTGGAAGTATATCCTGTTGTTGAGAATGAACCAGAAATTAAGTCCTTTGACGTAAGAATATTAAAAGAGGGTGAATTGAAAAATTTATTAGAGGTACAAACTTTTATAGGCAGAAGCGTTCGTGTTTTTATAAGTTATTCAACAAAAGATGCGAAATTAGCCGGTGGAATAAAAAGGGGATTAGAACAACTTGGAATGGATGTATTTATTGCACACGAAGATATCACCCCTTCAGCCGAATGGGTTGAAACTATTCTTGAAAATCTCAAAAGCACTGACGTTTTTATGCCGATTATAACTGAAGAATTTTTAGAATCAGATTGGACAGATCAAGAATCAGGTATTGCTTTTGCGGGGGAAAAAATCATCATCCCAGTATCAGTGAAAAATCATCAACCTTATGGTTTTATTAGTAGATTCCAATCAGCAAAGATTCAAGAATATAAAAACAATGAATCTATTCCATACATTATTCCATGCGACGACATTGTTGAAGCAATGATTAAAACTCATCCTAAATTTGGCGACCAAATATTTGACTCATTATTGAAAGCTTTTAAAGAAAGCCATAATTATGATAATGCCGGAAGTCTATCAAAACTTTTAACTTTATATGAAACGCTGGATAAAAACGCGGTAATGCAGATTTTTAATGCAGCGATTGAAAATAACCAAATATACAGCTCACGAACCGCACGTCCTCATTTAGAAACTTTGTTTCAAAAGTATAATAAATTTCTTGATACAAGTTTAACTGATAAACTAGTGGATGAGATGGGGGACAACTTTAAACTCCCGGAATCTTAATAAATGCAGTTTTTGAATACTACGTCTGGATTAAACATCTTGACTGACCCCATAAAATCGCGCTCTAGAAAATAATTCAAGGGGCTCTACTATACTTACATAGACAAGGTTCTAGACAAACTCACACAGTACATATGACACCCCCCAGCCCCGGCATCTATAAGCACTACAAAGGAAATCTCTATGAGGTTATAGGGATTGCCACGCATTCGGAGACAAAAGAGCGTTTTGTGATCTATCGCGTTTACCCCGTTAGAGGCCGCCCCGCCATCCCCGATAAAAACTTTGTTTCCGAAGAAGCGAGCGGCACGACTACGACCGCCTCGGGACGATCTGCCTCTAACGGGGCGAGTGGCAACTATGAACTTTTGGCGCGACCGGAACCAATGTTTACCCCGTCACTAAAATTTCGACCAATTCTGTTCCGCCCAGGAGTATAATATGCTTGCGGTTATAAAAGATTTCCAAAGATTCAAAAATAATCCTGATGGAATTGATGCGGAAGTCGAAATTTAGTGCGGGGTTTGCCGAAGACGTTGATATGCCTGAATATAACTACAAAGGCCCGCGATTCCAACTCGTAAAAGAATTCTAGCGTGACCAAAGATACATTAAAAAAAATTGTATTGCCGCTTATCTTTTTAGGAGCTGTTGTTTCGCTTTTCTTTGTCTGGAAAATTTTTAATCTGCCACCTCAAGAAAGATTAATTGAGATCGCCCGCTCATACTTTGACGCATACGGTCTCATCACTGTTTTTATAAGCTCAATTCTTGAGGGCGTACTTCTCGTCGGGTGGTATTATCCCGGAAGCTTGGTCATATTTTTGGGTGTTATTTTTGCGGGCAACGACGTAATTCGAGCGACCGAAGTGATAAGTTCTGTAACTGCTGGGTTCTTCGTTGCATACGCCTTGAATTTCGCTCTTGGAAAATATGGCTGGTATCGAGTTTTATTGGTCCTTGGCCTTCGAGAACCGCTCGAACGCGCAGAGCATCGCCTTGCAAGCTATGGCCTCAAGGCGATTTTTCTAACATACTGGCATCCGAATCTTGCAGGACTAACATCTACCGCCGCAGGCATCCTCCATATTCCGTTTAAAAAATTCTTTCTCTATTCATGCGTTTCGACTATACTATGGAATATATTTTGGGGATCCCTCGTCTACTTTTTGGGAGAGCGAGCACTTACTCTGGTTGGATTTCGTTTTGTCCTCATCGTACTGGGAATATGGATTCTCGTGAGGATATTCTCAGAAAGGATAAAGACGAAAATTTCTTCAATATGAGGATCCGCTGGTTTACACCCTCGGCTTTTTTGTTCTTATAAATACTGATAGAATCGCATCATGAGCCGCAAACCAAAATCAATTCTTGATCCAAAAAAGCGTTATCTTCAAGTCGCGTTGAATTCCACGCTTGAAGACGCTCACGAAATCATCAATCTCCTGCCCACAAGCGACCGAATTATTGTGGAAGCGGGCACTCCCTTCATTAAGCGATACGGGGCTGATGGCATACGCCAAATTCGCCGCTGGTATGAAGAACGACTTTGGGGAAGTTCGCCCGCGCAAATGAGGATTACAAAAACGGAGATATTCAAACTTTTCGGACGTACACCGGCTAGCGACTCGGAAAAGAAGCTTAACGACGGGAAAACCATTCTTCCTTATGTTGTGGCTGACTTAAAAACCATGGACCGGGGAGAGACCGAAGTCGAGATGGCGGCTGAAGCCGGCGCAAGTGCTGCAATCGCCCTTGGGACAGCGCCCATTGAAACGCTTGATTCTTTCATCGCAAGCTGTGAGGCGCACGGGCTTGATGAAATCATTGACATGATGCATGATGAGTTCCCTCTTTCGGTGCTTCGCGCGCTTAAAAAAGTGCCGCAGGTTGTCATCATACATCGAGGAGTTGACGAAGAGCGCTTTAATCGGGAAAAACAAATTCCTTTGCACGAAATCCGCCGAATCAAAGGAGCATACGACATTATGATTTCAATCGCGGGAGGCGATACGCTCCGCGAAGTCCAGCGCTCGATTTTTAACGACGCGGACATCGTCGTCATCTGGAAATCGGTGTTTCAGAAAACAGAAGAAACCGTTGAACTGGTCAACGGCTTCCTGAAAGAAATCAAATAGATTTACGGTTTACGGCGCCTTTTTCTTGAAGTACTCGGAGAGTGTTTTGATGCCTTCAAAAAAC
>CAYHJX010000031.1:0-9260 GCA_964357005.1 uncultured Candidatus Saccharibacteria bacterium
TTATCTCCTTGCCGGAAAAATTGAAAACATTCAAACTGACAATGGATCGGAGTTTACCAAAGACTTTCGCAGTGCGGCCGAAGCGCTCAACCTTCCGCACTACTTCTCCCGTCCAAAGACTCCGACCGACAATCCGGTGGACGAACGGTTCAACCGGACCTTACGGGAAGAATTCATTCAGCTTGGAAATCTCACGTATGACTGTGACCGTTTTAACCAGCGTCTGACCGAGTGGCTCGTTGAGTACAACTTTCACCGACCGCACCAGTCGCTCGGCTATATGCCCCCGATCAATTTCCATTACAAGTATCATAAGGTGTTACCGATGTACCCTTCTAGTACACGGGGTTGATTTTTATATTGAAATGTGCTATTATATACACAGCACAAAGTAGACAACTCAAAAGCGCCAGAAAAGGCGCAGGGAGGAGCCAATGCAAATCGAAATCCCGTTCGGACGGAAGCTGATTCTCTTGGGAGTGCTAATTGCAGTCGCTGTGTTTGCGATCGGAGTGGTTATCGGGCTCGTAAGCAGGGAAGACCCGGTTAAGGTCGCCGAACTCTATGAGAATTTGGCGGTGCAAGCCGCAGTTCTGCAGCGGCTTGAGTCAGGTATTAACGAGCTCGAGGGGTATGTCAGCTCGTTTCCCCGAGGGGACCAAGACCGTTTTGAGTCCGCTTTCGAGGAGAAGTGGAGGGGGTTTGCAGAATTGGCAGAGAGATATAATCGGATTCATGCAGGGATCAATTACCGGTTTTCGTACCGGAGTGGTTTGCCGCCCGGTACGGTCAAAGTGCTTCCCCGGGAGTTTCGGACGTTCCGGATTCCCGGTAAAGGAGATATCCAAGCCGGGATCCGAGTAGGCCCGCGAGCTACGTGTTCGCGGGCCCGAAGTTTTTATGGGGAGTTTATCCTCACGTACTTCATTTGTGGTATACTCAAAATATGGCATACGATATTCTTATCCGCACAAGCGGGCTTTTTGACGGCACGGGGAAAAAACTCGAACCCGCGGATATCGCAATTATCGGCGACTCGATCTCGGCAATCGGGAATCTTGGAAAGAAGGCGGAAGCAAAAATCGAAATCAACGCAATCGGGAAATACGTAACACCGGGCTTTATTGATGTTACAAATCATTCGGATACCCGTCTTACGATTTTTCGGTACCCCGCCGGGGATTCCATGGTGATGCAGGGCGTTACGACGATTATCGGCGGCAATTGCGGAGCATCCCTTGCGCCATTGGCATCGCCCCAGGCAATTCAAACAATTCAAAAATGGGCTGACCTTCGAGATCTCAATATTAATTGGGCGAGTGTCGGAGAGTTTCTCGGCCAGATGGATGACCATCCCATTGGTACAAACTTCGGCATGTGCGTTGGGTTAGGAACCCTCAAGCGCGGCATTCTCGGAGACGAAGTCCGCGAGCTCACGAAAGAAGAAATAGCCCGGCTTACGTATCTCATTGAGAAATCAATGGATGAAGGTGCGTTCGGACTTTCCTATGGCCTTTCCTACGGCCACGAGCGCGCTTCGCCGACAGACGAGCTTGTCGAGCTCGCGCGCCCCGTCGGCGCGAAAAACGGCGTCGTAAAAATACATCTTCGCTCCGAAGGCAGGGATCTTCTTGCCGCGGTAAATGAGGCGATTCAAATCGGCCGCGCGGCCGGCGTTTCGGTTGAAATAAGCCACCTCAAGGCAATCGGGAAAAAATCATGGCCGCTTCTTGAAAAAGCAGTCGGGATGATTGCACATGCGAACGAATCAGGGGTACGAGTCAATTTCGATATTTCCCCGTACCGGTCTACAGGGTCACAGCTCTACACGTTGATACCGGCATGGGCGCGGGAAGGCGGCTTTCGGGAGCTTTTCCACCGGATCAATAGCCCCGCTGACCGAAAAAAAATAATTGCCGAATTACGCTCATTTACGTTCCATTACAATTCGATTCTTATTACGACCGCAAAAATGACTGATATTGTCGGAAAGACAATTGGAGAAGTTGCGGAGCATGCGGGTATTTCCCCGGAAGAGGCGCTTTTGCAGATTGTCCTGTCAAACAGCGGGCGCGTGACAATCGCGGGCCATACGATTTCCCAAAGAAACATTGAGGCGGCTCTTGCGAGCGATTATTCGTTCGTCGCGTCAGACGGCGCCGGATACGGGCAGGATGAATATAAAACCGGAAATCTCGTCCATCCGCGCTCGTTCGGCACATTTCCGCATTTTTTCCATCGGTTTGTGAATGATCTTGAGGCAATTGAGATGGAGCGCGCAATCCAAAAAATCACGTCCGGGCCTGCTCAAAAATTCGGCATTCGGCGCCGCGGCGCCATCAAAAAGGGAAATTTTGCCGACGTGGTTGTCTTTGACCCCAATGTGATGCATGATCGCGCGACGTACCGGGATCCGTTCAAATTTCCGGTCGGGGTTGAGTGGGTGATTGCGAACGGAAAGATTCTTGTGAAAAACGGAATGTTTATAGGCGAGCGGAGCGGCGCCGTGCTGCGAAAATCGTAAATAATGCCAATGGGTATCATTTCCCTGTCAGCACGGTGACGGGATTTCTCCCTATGAATAAGAAAAAACATTTTTCAGCTGGCGCGTATGAAGGGAAACAAGCGCTCGTCATGGGGTTGGGCCTCCATGGCGGGGGGCTTGAGGCAGTGAAGTTTTTCCTGCGCGCGGGCGCGCGGGTTACCGTTACCGATATGCGGACCCGGCGCGAGCTTGCGCCGTCAGTCCGTGCCGCAAAGCGCTTTGCAAAAGCCGGCGGATATCCGCCGGTTCGATTCGTTCTCGGAACGCATCGCGCGGCGGATTTCAAAAAAGCGGATATTGTTCTTCGAAACGCGGGCGTTCGGCCGGATTCCCGTTTTCTTGCAATTGCGCGAAAAAGCGGCGCAGAAGTCGTGAGTGACATCTTGATATTTTTTAGAGCATGTCCTGCGCCGATTATCGGCGTTACCGGAACGCGCGGAAAATCAACAGCCGCATATTGTATCTCCGAATTTTTAAAAACTGAATTTCCGAAAAGGCGCGTGTGGCTTGCGGGCAACATTCGGACGTCGGTCTTTGATATTTTGTCGCGCGTCAGGCCGAATGACTGTGTTATTCTTGAGCTTTCGAGCTTCCAGCTCATGGATCTTTTCGAATTGAAAAAAAGCCCGCATATCGCGGTTGTGACAAATATCCTTAATGACCATCTTAACTGGCATAAAAGCAAGCGTGAATACATCCGCGCAAAGAGTTTTATATTCCGTTTTCAGAAACCGGACGATCATGTGTTTATTCCTGCCGGAGATTCAATACTCCGGCGTGCGGTTCGCGGCGCCCGATCGCATATCCATAGAGTTTCTGTTTCAACAAAGGATCGTTCGGCGATTTCCCGCGGCATTGGCGAGCACTATGTTTCCTCCGCAGGCCTTGCACTAGCGGTCGCGCGGCACCGCGGCGTTTCCCGGCGTTCAATAAAAAAAGTTCTTGGCCGATTTCGCGGCTTGCCGTTCCGCCAGGAGGAAATCCGTGTCTGGAAGGGAATTTACTTTGTGGACGATACGACTGCGACAATCCCGGATGCCACAGTTGCCGCGCTCCGGAGATTTGTCCCGCTTTCAAGGGCGCGCAACGGCGGAGTGATACTCATTGCCGGCGGATCGGATAAAAAACTTGATTTTCGCGAATTCGCCGCTGTTCTAGCGCGCCTCGCAAAAGCAGTCATTTTTTTGCCCGGGAGCGCAACCAAAAAAATGAAAGAGGAATGCAGGCGCTATCCCGAAATCAAGGGAATCGCGTATGACGCGCCATCTATGCGCCGAGCCGTCGGAATCGCGGCTGCGCATGCGCGGCGCGGCGACACGATTTTACTGTCGCCTGGCGCGGCAAGTTTTGGGCTTTTTTTGAATGAGTTTGACCGGGGAGAGCAATTTAATCGGGAAGTAAGGCGGATTCGGTAGTACCATTGTGCCCTTGATGAATCCCGTTAGAAATTCTCAAAACTGTAGCAGAGAATAGAGCACAAATTTTTGAACGGAATACGAAATTTCATACACTGGGTACTAATACATTTCTAACGGGATGAAGCGCATTGATAAAAAATTTTTTTGGCTGGTAGCGCTTTTATTCATTGGCGGCATCCTCATCCTGTCTTCCGCATCAATCGTTCTTTCGGAGCGCACGTCAGGCACGTTTTACTTTTATACGCTCCGCCAGCTTGTGTCGGGCGGCATCGGCATTGCATTTTTTTTCCTCGGAGCTCTCGTTCCGTACAAAAAATTGCGGAAGTTCGGGGTTTTATTCATGATACTCTCGTTTATTCTTCTCGCGCTCCTTTTTATACCCCAGTTCGGGCTTTCGTATGGCGGCGCGCGCCGGTGGCTTTCAATAGGGCCCATTAATTTTCAGCCGTCTGAAATTCTCAAGCTTTCGCTTGTCATATACCTTGCAAGCTGGATTGACGCGCGCCGTTCCGATGTCGGCTCGATTTCATACGGGCTTCTGCCGTTTTCCCTCATTATTTCTCTTGTCGGAGTTTTTCTCATTATGCAGCCGGACATCGGGACGCTTATTGTCATCACCGCGACCGCGGCCATCATGTATCTAGTCGGCGGCGGCCGATTGCATCAGATTGCGATTTTGGGAATTTTTGGACTTACCACACTTTTTTTCCTTATACAAATTGCGCCGTATCGCCTCAATCGAATTCTTGTATTCTTTAACCGGCGATATGATCCCCAAGGAGCGGGGTATCAAATTCTTCAGTCCCTCATTGCTATCGGCTCAGGCGGTTTTTTCGGACGGGGATTTGGTATGAGCGTCCAGAAATATAATTATCTGCCCGAGCCAATGGGGGATTCCGTATTTGCGGTATTTCTCGAGGAAATGGGTTTTCTCGGCGGCGTACTCCTTGTTGGGGCGTTTACGCTTTTCTTGTGGTGGGGAATGGCTATTGCAAAAAACGCGCCGGATACATTCGGGAAACTCCTTGCAGTCGGGCTTACGGTAAGTATCGCACTTCAGGCATTTATCAATATGTCGGCGATTTCCGGGCTTTTGCCCCTTACCGGTGTGCCCCTCCCGTTTGTGAGTTACGGCGGAACGTCCCTTGTGGTAACATTACTAAGTGCAGGAATATTGTTGAATATATCACGGAGATGATAGATCGGTCACTTTGTTTGCTTGTTAGAACTGTTAGAGTTGTTAGAAATGTTTAAACGATTCGAACGAGTCCCGGCCGTGCCGGGACAATCCAACAAGCGAAGCGATATAACAAACGATCCACCGACTGGCGGAGCGTGATCCAACATAACTATGCGTATTCTTTTTACAGGAGGCGGGACCGGGGGCCATTTTTTCCCCATATTGGCGCTTATCCGGGATTTAAAGCGCGTCGCCGAGGCGGAGCGAATCGTTGATCTTGAGCTTTTTTATATGAGCCCGGACGAATTCGGATATGATGTGATTGAACAGGAAGGCGCGATTGCGGTAAAAATCACAAGCGGAAAGTGGCGCAATTATTTTTCGATATTGAATTTTCTTGATGTATTCCGGATCGCGTTCGGCACATGGGAGGCGCTATGGAATTTTTTCCTGATTGTTCCGGATGTTGTTTTCGTCAAAGGGGGATACGGGTCGCTTCCCGCGGTCATTGCCGCGATACTCTTTCGCGTCCCGATGGCTGTTCACGAATCGGACGCGGTGCCAGGAAAGGTGAACCGGTTTGCGGCAAAGCATGCGAAGCGGATCGCGATTTCGTTCGATACCGCGGCTCAATTTTTTCCGCCGGAAAAAATCGCGCTTACCGGCATACCCGTTCGCCGGTCAATCCTTGGCGGAAGAAAAGACGACGCGCGGGCTGATCTTGATCTATTTAGCGCGGCGCCTGCAGTCGGATTTATTGGCGGCTCACAAGGGGCAGAGAAGATAAACGCAGTCGTCATCAACACACTGAAGGAACTTACTGACTCCTACGAGGTTCTTCACCAGACCGGCGAGAAGCATATTGATGTGATCCGCAAAGAGGCGAATTTGGTGTTCGAGAACGGCGCACGAGACCGGTACCATCCGTTTGGCTTTCTTGACGAATCAAAGACACGGATGTTCTATGCGGCTTCGGACGTCATTGTCGCCCGCGCCGGCGGAACAACAATCTATGAGATTGCGACATGGGGGCGGCCCGCGATCCTTGTCCCGATACGTATCGCAGCCCAAGACCATCAACGAAAAAATGCGTATGAATACGCGAGCCGCGGCGCCGCCCTTGTTCTTGAAGAGGAGAATTTGACACCCCATCTTCTCATTGCCGAGATCAAAAAAGTGCTCGCTGATCCCGAACGAATGAAAAAAATGTCCATTGCGGCCCAGCAGTTTGCAAAAATAGATGCGGGAGAAGTGCTTTCCCGCGAACTCTTGAAACTCGGAGTTCATGAATAATTTTATACGAAAGGTACGATCCCGCACCGCCCGGATTGAACCGTGGTGGTCGTTTGTTCTCGTTCCAATATGGCAGGAATATATTTTCCGGTATCTTCCCTATACGTTGCTGTATACTGATCCGAAACTGTATTGGGTTTTTGCTTTTGGTACGGCATTTGCGTTTGCGTCAATACATTGGTATCTGGGGAAATGGTTTGTTTTGTATTCTTTTGTTGGGGGACTTGCGCTGTGGTGGGTAATGGTGAATTTTGGTCTTCTTGCTGCTATCATCGTTCACGCGTTTGTAAATGTTGTTGACTTTTCAACGGGATTCAGACGATTATTGATGCATAACGAATGACATTTTTATGGTTCGTACGCGTTATGCTCCATCTCCGACAGGACCCCTCCATATTGGCGCGGTGCGGGCTGCGCTTTTCGGATTTCTCTTTGCGAAGCACTTCGGCGGATCGTTTGTCCTGCGAATTGAGGATACGGATCTTGAACGGTCTGACCAAAAATACGAAAAGGATATTTTCTCAGGCCTCCGCTGGCTTGGCATTATTGCAGACGAGAGTCCCGAAGTTGGCGGGCCGTTTGCGCCGTACCGTCAGGCCGAGCGCACAGAAACATACAGGCGCCATATCGAAACACTCCTTTCAAACGGGTATGCGTTTTATTGTTTTCATTCCGAGGAAGAACTTGAACGGGAACGAAAAGGGTTGATGGACGCAAAAAAGCCGCCGATTCATGTGTGCGAGTACCGCTCAATGGCCCGGGAAGTCGAGCATACGCTCTATGAAGCAAAAGGAAAAGCGATTATCCGTTTTAAAACCCCGCTCGGGAAAAAAATTACGTTTTCTGATCTGATTCGCGGGGAAATTTCATTTGAATCCGACCTCTTGGGCGATTTCTCGCTTGCGAAAGGACCCGAGATTCCGCTCTACAATTTTGCGGTTGTTATTGACGACCACGAGATGGAGATTACGCATGTGATTCGCGGCGAGGATCATATTCCGAATACACCAAAGCAGATTTTAATTCTCGAGGCGCTCGGATTTCTGCGTCCGCAATACGCGCACTTGCCGCTTGTCTTGGGGCAAGACCGCTCAAAGCTCTCGAAACGGCACGGCGCAACGTCAATTGAAGAGTGCAAAAAAGCGGGATATCTTCCCGAAGCGCTTTTTAATTTTATCGCGCTTCTCGGGTGGAGCCCGGGCGACGACAGAGAAATAATGACAAAAGATGAGCTCATAAAGGAATTTTCGCTTGAGCGCGTACAAAAATCAGGCGCGGTATTTGACGTCACAAAGCTCGAGTGGATGAATGGAGAATACATTCGCAGAAAATCCGCATCAGAGCTCACGGATTTATGCATTCCATATCTCGCGGATTTTCTGCAATTTTCAATTCCCAATAACCAATTTTCAAGAGAATATATCGAAGGCGTTATTCTACTTGAACAGCCGCGGATAAAGAAGCTCTCCGAGATAGGGGAGCGGGTTGATTATTTTTTCCGAGAGCCCGTGTATGAGAAGACGTTATTAAAATGGAAAGATATGGCAGATAGCGATATTACAAAATCTCTTGAATTCTCGGAAAAAATAATTTCCAATTTCCCCGCCTTCGTCAACCTGCCTGCCAGTCCGGCGGGGGCTTCGGCGGGCAGGCAATTTCCAATTTCCAAAGAAAAGGCGGAAAAGGAATTTTTAGAGGCGATAGGGGAGGGGGATAAAGGGCGGGTTCTTTGGCCGTTGCGGGTCGCGCTCACGGGGAAAAAAGCGTCTCCGGGTCCATTCGAGATTCTTTCGCTCATGCCGCAGGATATGGCTCTTTCGCGCCTTGCTCTCGCAAAAAAGCTTTTGAATCCGTGATATAATCGGTGTATGAAGCGTTTCCTGCGGCAGAAAGGTGTCATAGTCGGGATACTGTCCTTGATTCTTTTTGTTTCGCTTGCATGTGCGGCTCGTGCAGAAACGATTGATGAGTTAAGACAGCAAGTTGAAGCAAAAAATACCGAGATTCGGAAGCTCGAAGAGGAGGCGGCGAAACTTCGAGGTGACATTGCCGCGAATCAGGGCCAGCAAAAGACGCTCCGGGCGGAACTCGCGCGGATAGACAAGCTGTTGGGCCAGCTGCGAAAGGACATCGTTATTACGGAGTCAAAAATCAGTAAAACTTCGGTGGAAATTGCCGTACTCGGCTACGAGATTAGCGAAAAGGAGAAGTCAATGGCAACGCTCCGGTCCGGCATTGCGGGGCTCATTGAAGCGCTCCGCGAGCGGACTGCGGAGCCGCCGTTATTCGTTTTTATTAAATACTGGCGTCTTTCCGCTTTTTTTGAGCAGTTGAATGCAATTGAGGTTGCGAATGCGCACATTTTTGATTCTCTTACCCAATTGAAGCAGATACGGGAGGAGCTTCGCATAAAAAAAGCAGAAGCGGAAGAAAAAAAGGAGGAGTTGCTGGATTTGAAATCGGACCTCGGCGGAAAACAAAAAGCGCAAGAGGGGACAAAAAAACAGCGTTCGAACCTTCTTGTGGCGACAAAATCGCAGGAGGCCGCATATCAGGCGCTTTTGAAGGAGCGGGAAGCAAAAACAAGAGCGCTTGAGGCAGAGATTTTTGAAATTGAGGAACAAATCCGCATTACAATCGATCCCGCATCACTTCCGCCGAAAAAATCAGGTGTTCTTGGGGGGCCTTTGCCGGACGTTTCGACCACATCATGCTGGGATAAAGGTGTGACAGCAAAAAATTGTATCACACAATATTTCGGGAATACTCCGTTTGCGATTTCCGGCGCATATAATGGGAAGGGCCATAACGGCATTGATTTTCG
>CAYHJX010000032.1:0-8969 GCA_964357005.1 uncultured Candidatus Saccharibacteria bacterium
TGAACTTGAGCGCGGCATTACGATTTATTCGAAAAACGCGGCAATCTTCTACCCTTCGGCAAACTCAGGGCGCCCTGTAACAAAAATAAATATTGTAGATACGCCGGGGCACGCGGATTTCGGCTCTGAAGTCGAGCGGGTACTCCGCGCGATTGATTCGGTGCTTCTTGTGGTAGATGCGCAAGAAGGCCCGATGCCGCAAACGCGATTTGTTTTGAAAAAATCGCTTGAGCTCGGCCTCAAACCAATCGTCGTAATAAATAAAATAGACAAAGCCGCGGCAAATCCGGAGAAATGCGAAGGAGAAGTGCTCGAACTTTTCTTAGAACTTGGTGCATCTGACGAGCAGGCAAACTTCCCCATAGTGTATGCCGTCGGACGAGAAGGAATCGCAAAACGAAAGCTTGCAGATAAATCAAAAGATCTTACGCCGCTTCTTGATACTGTTCTCGAGTATGTCCCGCCTGCGTCCGGAAATGACGAAGCAACGCTTCGCGCGCAGCCATTTAATCTCGGATATGACAATTTTTTGGGGCGCCTCGCAGTCGCACGAATATATGAAGGTGTTTTGAAAACGAACGAATCCGTCATAGTGAAAAAATCATCGGAAGAAGCGCGCGCGGGAAAAATTACCAAGATTTTTACATTCAAAGGGCTCAAAAAAATAGAGTCGGCAGAAGCGCGCGCGGGCGACATCGCGCTCATCGCCGGGCTTCCGGATATCGATATCGGTGAAACCATAACGACAAACCCGGATTCAAAACCCCTACCCGCAATTGCGGTTGACGAACCGACCATCGCGTTGAATTTCCTGGTAAACAATTCACCATTGGCGGGACGCGAAGGAAAATTTGTGACGTCCCGACAGCTTCGTGAGCGCTTAGAGCGAGAACTTGAAGTGAACGTCGGCCTCCGCGTTGAATTCTCTTCCGGAGAAAATTTCCGAGTATTCGGCAGAGGAGAGCTTCACATTTCGATTCTTCTTGAGAATATGCGCCGCGAAGGATACGAGCTTCAGGTCTCCCAACCGCAGGTCATTATCCGCGAGGAAGCGGGGGAGAAACAAGAACCGTTTGAAGAAGTTATTGTTGACGCGCCGAACGAATACCAAGGCGTCATCATCGAACGGCTCGGTAAGCGGGGATTTGTTCTTCAAAGTATTCACGCGCATCTTGAAACAGTACGCATGATATTTGAAGGGCCAACGCGCGGACTCCTCGGATATCGAAGCCAATTCGTCATTGATACAAAAGGAGAAGGCATTATGTCTTCGCGCGTCTTGGGATTTCGCGCATATGCGGGCGAAATTGAAAAACGTCAGACCGGCTCAATGATTTCTATGGCATCAGGAAAAACGCTTGGATACTCATTATGGAATCTCCAAGAACGCGGGATGCTCTATGTGGAGCCGGGAACTGCCGTCTATGAGGGAATGGTCATTGGAAATACGTCTAAAGGCGAAGAAATGATGGTAAACCCGACAAAAGGAAAACAACTGACAAATGTCCGCGCGGCCGCATCGGACGAAGCAATTGATCTTACACCGCCCTACGAGCTTACGATTGAGCGCGGGCTTGAAGTCATGGCGGAAGATGAATTTTTGGAGATAACTCCGCAAAGCGTCCGGCTCCGCAAGCAGTTTCTCACGGAGAACGAGAGAAAACGAGCCAAGAGATGAACAATGACGCTCCGCGCAGCAGAGCTGGCGCGGAATTAGCAAGTTAACATTTTTATACGATCGTATAAAAATGTTAATGTTGATGCATGGATAATGAAAATAAAATCATCCCCGCTGAAAGGAAGGGATGATTTTATTTTCCGACTCCAATATACTGGAAATATGAATTTCCTTTCCCGTTTCCAAACAAAGCGCTATATCCTTTTCTCAATCATTCTCCTCTGTATGTTTGCTCTCACGCTCTACCTGATGGGGCAAACTCTTATCTGCAAATGCGGATACGTAAAACTGTGGCATGGGGTAACATATAGCTCGGAAAACTCCCAGCATATTTCCGACTGGTATACGTTTTCGCATATCATCCACGGATTTGGGTTTTACGCGCTTTTTTGGTTTTTGGGAAAGCGCTTCTCGCGTGGCGGCCGTGGATGGCCGCTTGGCCTTCTTTTGTTGCTTTCCCTTGTTGCCGAAACGTCATGGGAAATCTTTGAGAACACGGACTTTGTGATCAACCGCTACCGCGAAGTCACAATTTCACTCGATTACTACGGCGATTCGGTCATCAATTCCGTGTTTGACGTTCTTTTCATGGTACTCGGATTTTTTCTCGCATGGCGGATGCCCGTATGGACGACCATCACACTCACCATATTTCTCGAACTCTTTGTCGGCTATTATATACGAGACAATCTCACATTAAATATCATCATGCTTCTCTATCCAATGGATTTCATCCTCAAATGGCAGGCGGGAGGATAATGAAAAGTGGCACAAAACCCCCATATGGTAATGGAGAAACGCGCTCAAAGTCTAAAAAATAAATATGCGGCGGACAGAATCCGTCGCATTTGCTTGAAGATAGATCACCAAAAGATACTTCTGACGGCCGAAATGATGAGAATCCATGCAGGAATGCCAAGAAGTACGCCATTCATGATGCCCCTAAATGCTGCGAGTCCATCGCCAGGGTCAGAACTGCAGAAAACCGCATTCTTCATTTCGGTCCCTCCTAAGAGAGCGAAGATACTTCAAGCATACCACGAAGCCAGAAAATGTCCATCGTATATCAGCAACCCATGATAACATTCCAACATTCTGCAGAATGTTGGAATGTTATTTCATTGCGCGGGCAACTTCTCGAACAATCCGCTTATCAAGAATATCAGGAATGATTTTTTCGGGAGTCGGGCGCTTCACGTATGAGGCCATATTTTTTGCGGCTCGAATAAACATTTTATCATTGAATTGCCGAATCTTGTTATCGAGCGCGCCGCGAAAAATTCCGGGAAATGCAAGAAGATTATTAATCTGATTCGGGAAATCAGACCGGCCGGTTGCGATGATGTATGCGCCGGCGCGGCGCGCCGCGTCCGGCATGATCTCCGGTATCGGATTTGCGAGCGCAAAAATAACTGGGCGCTCATTCATGCTTCGAACCATCACTTCAGTCACAAGATTCCCTTTGCTTACGCCAATGAAGACATCTCTGCCCCGGATTGCATCCTCAAGTGTTCCTTTGACGCGGCCTCGATTCGTCAAACGCGCAATATCGGCTTTTGCGCCGTCGAGTCCCTTGCGGCCTTTGTATATCGCGCCTTTTGAATCGCAGACGATAATATCGCGCAGGCCGTACTGGAGAAGAATTTTTGTGACGGCAATGCCGGCGGCCCCTGCGCCGTTAATTACTATTTTTGCTTTTTGGGGATTCAAGCGCTTTACTTTGAGCGCATTGATGAGCGCCGCAAGCACTACCACAGCAGTCCCGTGCTGATCATCGTGCATCACCGGAATATCAAGCTCACGCCGAAGCCGCGCCTCAATCTCAAAACAACGGGGCGCTGCAATATCTTCGAGATTTATCCCGCCGAATGCAGGTGCAATCCGCTTTACGGTCTCTATGATTTCTTCCGTATCTTGCGTTTCAAGGCACAACGGAAACGCATCAACATTCCCGAATTCCTTAAATAAAATCGCTTTTCCTTCCATCACCGGAAGTGCTGCCTTTGCACCAAGATTTCCAAGCCCTAAAATCGCCGATCCGTCGGAGACAATCGCAACAGTCCGGCTTTTGAGCGTGTACTCGTATGCTTTTTTGGGGTCTTTCCCGATCGCGCGTGATACTTCGGCAACCCCCGGGGTATAGGCAAGAGATAAATCGCGCCTGGTTTTTACGGCTACACGCGATTTGACCGAGAGTTTCCCTTTGTTTTTTTTATGAAATTGAAGCGATGCTTTATAAATATTTCCCATATGGCATAAGCAGAGAAAAAGTGCTACCTATAGTACCATATACTTCCAGTATGGACAAACAGAAAGGAAAACAAATCCCGTCACTCCGGGCGCTCCGGCGCGAGCTTCAAAAAAAGAAAAACCCGAAAAAAGCCGCTATTCTCGAGCGCTTTTTCAAAACCGGGCCGGGCGAATACGGAGAAGGGGATAGATTTTTAGGCATTACGGTCCCTGAGTCGCGAAAGAGTGCCCGGGCATACGCAGGCCTTCCCAAAAAAGATATCACCGCGCTTTTGAAGTCGCCGTTTCACGAAGAACGGCTCATTGCGCTTTTGATTCTCGTAGAGCGATTCGAGAGCGGATCGCAAAAAAAGAAAAAGGGAATTTTTGATTTCTATCTTGCATCAACGCGATATATCAATAACTGGGACCTGGTTGACCTTACAGCCCACAAAATAGTCGGGGAATATCTTGTCGGCAAGCATACCCGCATTCTTCAAAAGCTCGCCCGCTCTCGAATCCTCTGGGAAAAACGGATCGCGATCATTGCAACATTTGCATTCATAAAAAGAAACTCGTTTTCTGAAGCGTTCGCCGTTGCCCGGACGCTTTTACGCGATCCGGAAAACCTTATCCACAAAGCAATCGGATGGATGCTCCGCGAAGTGGGGAAGCGATCCATATCGAGCGAACGATCGTTTCTCATCACGCACTACGATTCCCTGCCGCGGACTACGCTTCGCTATGCCATAGAGCGGTTCCCGCCAAAAGAACGGCGGTATTGGCTCACGGGCCGCTTGTAGCAGGTCCCGCGAGATACGGACCGCCTTTGAATGAATGAGTATTATCTCCTATAATGGAACAATGTATGAATCCCGTTAGAAATATGTTCCATACTATGAAGAAAATAATCAGTTCACGGGAATCTCGAATAACCAGAAAATATCTCCAATAACAAATTTCTAACGGGATGAATCACTTACCAAAATGAATATGCGGCTGACCTCTTTCATGCACCAATGGGGTATTCCGATACTTCGGATATCACTTGGAATTGTATTTCTGTGGTTTGGGGCACTCAAAGTCCTTGGCGTAAGTCCGGTTACCGCAATTGTTGCCACATCATATCCATTATTCCCGACTTCTACGTTCATGACTCTTCTTGGCGTATGGGAAATCCTCATCGGAGTCGGCCTTATCGGGAAGATATTTCTGCGGGTGACGCTTGCGCTTTTGTGGCTTCAGATGGCCGGAACGCTTCTCGCGCTTGCCCAGGCGCCTTTGATTTTTTTCTTTTCAGGGAATCCGTTTCTTCTCACGGTAGAAGGGGAGTTTGTCGTAAAAAATATCGTTTTTATAGCGGCGTCAATTGTTATTGGAGGATACGAAATTTCACGAAAATCCGAAATCAGAAATCTGAATTTCGAAACAAATTCAAATGTATAAAATTCAAAACCGGAAATATGTCTTCTGATTTCGGCCATTTGGATTTTGATATTGTTTCGGATTTCGTGCTTCGGATTTAGAATTTTTTGCAACGGTGGATTTTCTTTTCGGCGATCTGGAAACGTTCATTCAAGCCGTAGGCATCATCGGCATTTTTTTTATTGTCTTTGCGGAATCCGGGCTCTTGGTCGGAATTATTCTTCCGGGCGATACGCTTTTGGTGACAGCAGGAATTCTTGCGTCGCAAGGGTATTTCAACATCCTATTTCTTGTCTCTACGGCAATAGCTGGCGCAATTCTTGGAGATAACGTCGGCTATGCGTTCGGGAAACGGGTGGGACCTGCATTATTCAAACGCGAAGATTCGTTTTTCTTCCACAAAGACCACCTTCTGCGGGCGCAGAAGTTCTATGAGCGCTTCGGCGGCATGACCCTTGTCTATGCTCGCTTCCTGCCGGTTATTCGCACGTTTGCCCCAATTCTTGCCGGAGTCGGAACAATGAATTACAAGAAATTCCTATTCTTCAATGCGCTCGGGGGAACCATATGGGCGATTGGATTGCCGCTTGTGGGATTCACTGCGGGAAATCTTATTCCGGATATCAACCGCTACATTGCATACATCGTCGGCGGCATTGCTCTCATAACAATACTGCCTCCCATCTTTCACGCATGGTCGCGCCCTGACATACGAAACGCCGTGATCAAATTCTTCCACGAGAAATTCTCATCATGAACGAGAGCGGCCCAAAAAAACCATCGGCATTCGGGCTTTCAAAAAACGTCCTTTCCATGGGGGCGGTAAGCTTTCTGAATGATCTTTCTTCTGACATGATCTTCCCATTTATCCCTGCCTTCGTCACTACGGTCCTCGGCGGGTCAGCTGCGTTTGTCGGGGTCATCGAAGGAGTTGCAGACGCAACGCAAAGCATTTTAAAAATTATTTCCGGGCGCTTCTCGGACCGCTGGAAACGGCGAAAACCGTTTCTTGTGCTCGGATACGGACTTTCTGCGTTTTCAAAGCCGCTTCTCTCGCTTGCGGCGTCGCCCTGGCACGTACTCGCAGTCCGGTTCCTTGACCGGGTTGGGAAAGGAACGCGCGATGCGCCGCGAGATGCCCTCATCAGTTTTTCGTCAGCGAGAAACGTGATTGGCCGGGCATTTGGCTTTCATCGCGGATCAGATACTTTGGGCGCCGCCATTGGCCCGGTGATCGCGCTTCTTGTTCTCCCCCTGGTCGGAAATAATCTCCGCATCCTTTTTCTTCTTTCATTTGTTGCAAGCTTCATTGCAGTCGTCATTCTTGCATTTACCGTACGAGAAGTTAGTGATGGAAATACCGTACCGGGAGCGCCTCGTGCGTCAACTCTTCCGAAAAAATTCCGTTTCCGCTCTCTTGGAATCCCGTTCCTCGTATTCCTTGCCTCGGCAACAATCCTTAATCTCGGACGAGTATCTGAAGCATTTCTTCTTTTACGCGCCCAAGACATCGGAATTGCTCTCATGTTCCTTCCACTTGTCTACGTCGTCTATAACGTCAGCTTTGCGGTTTTTTCAACACCTGCAGGAATTCTTTCCGATCACATTGGACATAGAAATACCTTTATGGTTGGAATGCTTGTATTTTCGACATCTGCGCTTTTATTTGGGAACTCAGCGAGCATTGCTTCAATCTGGGTACTCATGGGGCTCTACGGGCTCTATAGCGCGCTTACCGAAGGGGTAGGGAAGGCGATTATTACCGACCTTGTCAGCGAGGATTCCCTGGGAACCGCATTCGGCATCTATAGCGCTTTCACGGGCATTGCGCTTTTGCCCGCAAGCGTCATATTCGGGGTTCTCTGGCAAAAACTCGGCCCGGAAAATGCGTTTTACTATAGCGCGCTTCTTGGATCTTTGTCCCTCATCGTATTTTTGTTTTTGCGCATCAAAAAACACGAATTCTAAAATCTCCCGACGTTATGTCGGGGGATTTTAGAATTCTCCGTTATTGTCAATTGTCAGTTGTTACTTGTTAGTTATCAACTGTCAAATGTCAATTATCAGATATAATTTGTCATTCATCATTCCCAATTCCTAATTCCTAATTCGCAATTCGGTATTCGGTATTCGGTATTATCTCGGCGGCACTTCTTCAATCGTCGGAATCGTAAGGACAATTACCGTGGCGCTTGCGGATGCAGAATCAACTCCGTTTGAACACAAAATGGTGTATGTTGTTATACCTGGAGGCGATACGGTTCGATTTCCGTCAGGTGTGACTACGCCAATGCCATGGTCAATCGAACATTCGTTTGCAACAAACCCTTCAGTATCCCAAGTTAGAATTGAAGTTCCCCCGGGGGGAATAACGTTCGGATCCGCATCAATGCTTGCAGACACCTCAGATGTCACGACAACGCGCACAAAAGAAACATTTGATTCAAGATTTTCTGCATCAGTGATTTTCAGTACATTATACGTATATACGCCGGGCGGGTCATTGAATGTGCGGCTCCCGAGGGACACGTTGCACGAGGATGCAGAAGCAGGATTTTGTATCAGTTGCTCAAAGGTCGGTGCGCCTTGGTTCAAATCAGAATTCCATTCGCATTTTCCACCCGAAGAAACGCCTTTTGCGGGATCTGTCCAGCCGTCCGGATCCCTGGACGAAAGGCCGTCGCCCGTAACATCTCGATCTGCCGAAAGCGAGATTACAACTGGAACGCCGCGCGTAACAGTGATTGACTGACCATACGAAGCCCCGCTCATGCTTATGCCAGCTTCTGCAAGCGGCGCTCCGCCGCCACCTCCCCCTCCTCCGCCATCACTGCAGTCCGGTGTAGATAACGATCCGGTTGACTGTTCAATCTGCACATATTCATTTTGAACGCAGCCGAATTCGCCGGGTATGGTACACGCCAAGTCGTACCACGTCACATAGTATGTATAGTTTGCATTAGATGTAAGGTTGTTGAGTGAAAGCGACCCACTGCAGGGCTGATTATCGTATAACCCAATTCCGGGAATGGATACTATTGCCTTGTCGCATCCCGGGGCGTGGTCTTCCCAGTTCCATGCGATAACCCCGTTTGCCGTGTTCCCGGTGCAGGAAGTAGAAGGGGAGGATGAACTGCAGGCGGGAATTGAAATACCAGAACCAGCAGAAGACACCCATTGGGGAGCAGATGTAAATTCTTCTTTGGCAGGCGTTGTGTCCTTTGATCCGGAAATCAAAAGGAAAAGAGCAACGACCAACACAAAACAGAATTCAAAAATATGCTTCTGAAGAATTCTTTTTTTAAGAAAAGAGAATCCCATGGATATATGATAGCAAAAAAGCGGTTTTGTGGAAACCAAAAGAGCCCTGCCGGGCTCTTTTTACGAAATGAAGATCCACGGGCAATCCCCCTGGTATCCCTTTCTTACAGTCGCGCCTGAAAGCGCGCCCGTGGAGCGGAATCCCGCTCCAGAAAACCAGATTCTCACGGATAATCCCATGGTTTTCTGGAGCGTGGACAAATCTATTGCGGCGGAACTTCTTTAAATGTCGGCGTGCCGGTGAAAACCGTTGCGGTACCGACCACGGCGCCGGGATCGCAGGTAAGAGAATACATTGTTGTCACAACAGGCGCTA
>CAYHJX010000033.1:0-8914 GCA_964357005.1 uncultured Candidatus Saccharibacteria bacterium
TGATGAGTTATCGGCGGGGCGGTTCTAACCAATCCCATGTGCGATTCCTCCGTTTTGGCTTTCTGACTGCGTGGATAGTATTATGGCGCCCGATGCGGAGGACGAAGATAAGAAAGAAAATGGTGAAGAGAGCTATTATGGTCTGGATGAGAAAAACGAGGGATTGGTTGGACGGAGGCATGATCGCTAGATCAGCGACTATTAGAAGGAGCCAAACGAATAGAACAAAGACGATAACGCTTGCGATTTTCATCTTTCGTCCCATGGCGCATTCCTCCAGATGTTCTTTATCCATTATAAGTGCACAATGTATATTTAATCAAGTAATTTAGCAAATAGTATGCCAAAAATTTTAGGAATTGATCTTGGTACGACGAATTCGGCGATGGCGGTCGTCGAAGGCGGCGAGCCGAACATTATTGAAAATAAAGAGGGAAATAGGACAACGCCGTCTATTGTTGCCATTTCAAAGTCAGCTGACCGACTTGTCGGGCTTTTAGCAAAACGCCAGGCCGTTACTAATCCTTCAAATACGCTTTATTCCGTCAAGCGGCTTATTGGCCGGAAGTTTTCTGATGCAGAGGTAAAACGGGATAAAACACTTCTTCCGTACGAGCTTCGCGAGTCGTCAAACGGCGGCGTTGAGATAAAAATGGGGGAAAAGTGGTTTAGGCCCGAAGAGGTTTCTGCGATGGTGCTTCAGAAATTGAAGCATGACGCCGAGGAAAAACTCGGACAAAAAATCGAAGAAGCGGTCATCACGGTACCGGCATATTTTGACGATTCCCAGCGGAAAGCCACGCAAGCGGCAGGGGAGATAGCGGGTTTCAAGGTGAAGCGTATCCTGAATGAACCAACTGCGGCCGCGCTTGCATACGGATTCAATAAAAAGAAAAACGAGCAGATCGTGGTCTACGATTTTGGCGGAGGAACGTTTGACCTTTCTGTCCTTGAAGTTACGGCAGATACAATTGAAGTGAAGGCGACTGGCGGCGATACGCATTTGGGCGGAGATGATTTTGACCAGCGAATCATTAAATGGATCGTTGATGAATTCAAGAAAGATCAAGGTGTTGACCTTTCAAAAGATACGCTCGCGCTCCCGCGCCTCAAAGAGGCCGCTGAAAAGGCAAAACACGAATTGTCAACGACACCAGAAACAGAAATTAATCTCCCGTTTATTTCATCCGGCGAATCCGGGCCCAAGCACTTGGTCATGAAGATGTCGAGAGCAAAGCTCGAAGAGCTTGTACGCGATATGATAGAAAAATCAATCGCGGTCACGCGTCAAGTTGTGAAGGACTCCGGTTTCAATCTTTCCGATATTGACGAAATCATTCTTGTGGGAGGGCAAACCCGGATGCCCGCAATCGTCAACGAAGTAAAAACACTCTTTGGCAAAGAGCCGAACCGTTCGATCAATCCGGACGAAGTTGTCGCGGTCGGAGCCGCGGTACAGGCGGGCATTCTCCAGGGCGAAGTAAAAGACGTACTGTTGTTGGATGTTACTCCGCTTTCTTTGGGAATCGAAACGCTGGGAAGCGTTATGACGCGGATCATCGAGAAAAATACGACGGTTCCAACCTCGAAGTCGCAGGTCTTTTCGACCGCGGCGGATAACCAAACATCGGTTGAAATTCACGTGCTCCAAGGGGAACGCGAAATGGCATCTGACAATAAAACGCTTGCGCGTTTTATTCTTGACGGGATTCCGCCTGCTCCGCGCGGCATGCCCCAAGTCGAAGTAACGTTTGATATAGACGCGAATGGCGTTTTATCGGTAAAAGCGAAAGACAAGGCGTCGGGCAAAGAGCAATCGGTTCGCATTGAGGCCTCAACCTCGCTTTCAAAGGACGAGATTGAGCGCATGAAAAAAGACGCGGAGCTCCACGCAGAAGAGGATCGGAAAAAGCGCGAGCTTGTTGACCTCCGGAACACCGCCGATACGCTTGTCTACGCTGCGGAAAAAGCGCTTCGAGAGGCTGGGGAAAAGATTTCTTCTGACATCAAATTTGATGTAGAATCTAAAATAGCGGCTCTAAAAGGGGTAAAAGACGGTTCTGATGCCGCCGCCGTCAAGAAAGCATCCGAAGAGCTTTCCGCCGCAATGCAGAAAATCGGCCAGTCAATGTACGGATCAGGCGGCGGGCCAGCGGGGCAGGGGACGGCGGATGAAGACGGCAATGTAAAAGAAGCCGAATATCGCGAGAAAAAAGACGACGAAAAGTCATAAGCTGGTGAATCAGCAACTCTCAAAAGAACTCACAGTGGGGATGATTGCCGCAGGTGTTTCTGTGGCGACCTTTTTTGCGTGGAAAAGCATATTGCCGTTTTTGGCGGAAGGGCAATACGATAATGCGTTTCGGTTCATAGCTCCGATCGCTGGACTCGTTCTTTCCGGCGCTCTTTTTGTTCTTGCTGGCATATTTGTGCGGAATCGGAGCGCCGCGTATCTTTGTCCGGCGCTCGGCATTGCCGTACCGTTTCTCTTCCTTCCGGCTACCAGTATTGTTCTAGGCGCTCTTGGTATGTCGCTTCTCCTCATTTCTTACGCAGTCCACCGGATGCGCGAAGAGTACGAATATTCGCTCGGATTCAGCGTGTCCAAAGTCGCCCGGGCCGGACTTCCCGTCTTTTTTTCGGTTGCGGCGCTTATTGTTGCAATATTTTATTTCTCCGGGCTTAACGAAGAACGGGCGATTTCCGCGTTTGCTCCTCGTCCCGTCATCCAATTTTTCCTTGTGCGGATGTCGGGGAACGACGGTCTTTTTTCAGAACTCCCCCCGATTGACGCTCATATGACTGTTGATGATCTCATCCGCGAGATCGCGCGGCGGAAACTCGATTCGCAGGGCGTGCCGTCGTCCACGATTCCAGAGACGGAAATCTCTCGGCTTGTTGCGGCCGGGCGGAGCGATCTTTCGCGGCGGCTTGGCGTCACTATCTCCGGGAACGAAAAGATAGAAGAGGCGTTTTATGCCGCGATTACGAGTAAGATCGAGGATTTTTTCGGTCCCTACCGGAATTTTTTGCCGATTGCAGCCGCGATTATTTTCTTTTTGGCATTTAAGGCATTTACCTGGCCTCTTTATTTTTTAGCGATGCTTGTAACGTATCTTTTGATAAAGCTCATGGCGCTTGCTACAATCATAAAAGAGGAGAAAGTGACCATTGAAGTGGAGAAATTAGTGTTGTGAGATCAAAAACTGCGAAATACGAATAGATACGAAAATACGAATTCGTAATTTTCGTAAAAATTCGTAACTTCGTAGTAGAAACAGATGGCCAAGGACTATTATCATATCCTCGGCGTTCCGCGAAACGCGACAAAGGAGGAAATAAAAAAGGCGTATCGGAAGCTCGCGCACCAATACCACCCGGACAAGGGCGGCGATGAAGCGCGCTTTAAAGAAGTGAATGAGGCCTACCAAGTGCTTTCGAATGATCAGAAGCGTTCCCAGTATGATCAATTTGGCCGCGTGTTTGAAGGCGGCCAAGGGTTTGGCGGCAGCGGTTTTGGATTTGAGTGGCCGGGAGGATTTGGCGATGCCTCTGGAAATGTCGAGTTTGACTTCTCTGACGTATTTGAGGACTTTATCGGTGGGTTTGGCGGCGGCCGCGGACGGACGCGGGAGCGCAGGGGCCGCGACATAAAGACAGAGCTCGATGTTTCGTTTGAAGAATCAATTTTTGGCGGAAAGCACGATGTTGAGCTTTCAAAGCTTGCGCGCTGCGCTCACTGCGGCGGGACTGGCGGCGAGCCGGGCTCAAAACTCGAAAAGTGCGGGACGTGTGACGGCAAGGGAAATATCCAGAAAACTCAGAGGACGTTTCTCGGTTCATTTACCCAAGTTTCGGCGTGTTCCGAATGCCAGGGGTCTGGGAAGCGTCCCGAAAAAAAATGCCGCGAGTGCAATGGAAAAGGGGTCCGGCACGCGGTTGAGCGGATTGAGGTGTTTATTCCAAAAGGGATTCGGGAAGGGGAGGTCTTAAAAATAACCGGCAGGGGAGAAGCATCGGTTTCAGGCGGCGTTCCCGGAGATTTATATATCCGTATCCGCGTTCGCCCTCATCCGCATTTTCGGAGACAAGAAGACGATATTGTGTATGAATTGCCAATTAAACTTTCCCAAGCGCTTTTGGGAGATACGATTGGCGTTGAAATTCTTGACGGGGATATTGATTTGAAAATCCCTGAAGGGACGCAGTCAGGCGATGTATTGAAAGTGCGCGGAAAAGGCGCTCCAGCTTCATCCGGGTACGGCAGGGGCGATTTACTCATCCAGATTAAAGTGGATATTCCGCGGCGCGTCTCAAAAAAGACAAAAGAACTCATCCAAGAGCTCAAAAAGGAAGGGCTTTAGATCTTTTGACATTCGGGGAAAGAGTACTATAGTATGTGCAGTACGGAGGAGGAGGTACGAATGAGAATTTTAGCAAAAGCTGCGCTTATAGTCGTTTTCGTTATATCCTCCCTTTTGCTCCTTGCGATGGTTCCGGAGGATTTTTTTGAGAAACTTGCCGGAGAAGCAGTTGATGCGCTTGCAAGAGGTTTTCATCTTATCCTCATTTCGTAATTCGAGATCTCCTGATTGATTGAATGAGGAATACGCTGCGTCCGCTCATTGGATAGCGGCGTTTTTTCTTTTTGGAAGCACGCTTTTCACTTTTTGATTTTTTCGTTTTCATTTCGAAACACTATCTCTCGAAGTTTATGGTGATACTTTTTTGCAAATCGGTGTGATTCGTCGCGAACATGCTGGAAAAAATGCATCGTATGAGAAGGGAGAGAGTCGAGGCGGATTGGTTCCTTTCGTCCGGGCATGTATAATTCTTCTTCCCGTTTCGCAAGTCCCATGATAACTGGAATTGCGAATTGCGAATTAGGAATTAAGGATTTCAATGCGGTAACGGCTGCGTTAACCTGCGGCTTGCCTCCGTCTATGAGCATAAGGTCCGGCATATTCCATTCGGGGTGACTAAGGCGCCTGCGAATCACTTCTTTTAACATGCGAACATCGTTTATCTCGTGCACTGTTTTTATTCTAAACTTCCGGTAGTTTTCTTTCGAGGGCATTCCGTCCACAAATACGACTATGGAGCCGGTTGCTTCGGCGCCGGAAATATTTGAAATATCGTATCCTTCTACGCGAGAAGTACTCCGGTGAGTCCCAAGAATCGTTTGGACAGTCCGTTCGATTTTTTGCCAGTCATGGCCGTATCGCCGTTTTCTTAACAGGGGGTTAAGGAATGTCCGGTGAAGAAATATATTCTCGATTCCCTCGATCTGGTTTCGTATTTCCGCCGCGCGCTCAAACTCCTCTTTTTGCGCCGCCTCGCGCAGGGCTCGCTTCAGTTGAAAAAGTAATATTTTTTTCTTTCCTGAAAGCACCGCGGCAATATTTCGTATGTTATCAACGTATACCTTCTGCCATTTAAAAAGCGGTCGCTCTTTATTTGGATTTTCTTTTATCGGCCGGATGCAGCAAAATCCTGGGCACCGCCCGATTTCTGCGTTGAGGCACGACCGTTTGTGAAATTTTTTGCAGGTACAGTAGGGAAATATCCTTCGAAGAATTCGGAGCGTCTGGTAAAGCGCAGAGCCGGACGTAAAGGGGCCAACAAAACTTGAATTACGAATTACGAATCGCGAATTGCGCTTTTTTCTGCGTGTCGTGATTCCTAATTCCTTATTCGTAATTCCCGTTGGTAGCTGGTGCGTCACAAATATCTTTGGGAATTCGTCACGGGTAAACCCCACATAAAAATAATTCTTGTCGTCCCGCATAAGGATGTTATATTTTGGCTGGTATTTTTTTATGAGCTCGGCTTCGGTAATAAGCGCTTCCACATCGGAACTAAGTTTAGTCCATTCGAGTTTTGTCGCTTCAGCGCGAAGCGCACGGACTTTTTCTGATATGTTTTTCCGGAAATATGAAGAAAGCCGCTTTCTCAGATTTTCGGCTTTGCCAACATAGAGCGGTCGGGCGCTTCGTTTGAATATGTAGACGCCGGGTGATTCTGGCGTTTGTTTCGGCAGCGAGCGAATTGACATAATGCACCGCTCATTGTATCCTTTTTATTAGTAAAAATAAACCCCGCACCTTTCCGCGAGCTTTCAGGAAAGATGCGGGGTAAAGGAGGCACGGATGTGCGCCTTCGATGCGTTGCTCATTTACAACTTCGAGCGTTTTGCTCTTTTGTGGCAGAAGATATGGGGACAAAATTGTTTTTTCCTTGCGCGTATGTGCATTATGGTGTTTGTCGTTTTCTCACTGGCTAGAGGAAAGTATTTTGGCCTTATTCCTGCAGTAGTTGTTGGCGTTGGTCTCTATATAATCGAGAAGAGAATAACACACGGTCAGAAGGATAAATTGTCAAATTACTTGAAAGTGGATTCCTTTTCCATCTTTATTCGCACAGTTAATGCAGTTTTTTCCCTGATTTGTTTCATTATAATATTCGAAACTCACACAGGTATATATGCTGGAATAGATTCTTTTCTATTCACCCGCACGTTCTATTTCGCGTCGTGTGATCCGTTGCCGCCGGCAAAGTCAAAAGTCCGTAAAGCGCTTGAAAAACTTCGTGAGTTGTTTTCTCCGACTCCGGAACCAATTCCGCAAGAGTCATAGTGCCCGTCGGCCTCCGGCGGGCCTTTTGCATCCTGAGCTTGTCGAAGGATTGTCTTTTCACCGAAATCGGTGTATCATGGGATGCCAATGAAACGGGGTCCTCAAAAAAAAGCAGGATTTGAGAATGTAATCCGCATTCGCGGCGCGCGCGTGCACAATTTAAAGAATATCGATCTTGATATTCCGAAAAGGAAATTTGTCGTGATTACGGGCCTTTCCGGCTCCGGAAAGTCCTCGCTTGCGTTTGACACGATTTATGCCGAAGCCGAGCGGCGCTACGTTGAGTCGCTTTCAAGCTACGCCCGCCAGTTTTTAGGCGTGAAAGACAAACCCGACGTTGAATCAATCGAAGGGCTTTCTCCTGCAATTTCTATAGATCAAAAGTCAATTTCAAAAAATCCGCGCTCAACCGTGGGGACCATCACGGAAATTTATGATTATCTCCGAATTTTATTTGCGCGCGTCGGGCATCCCCACTGCCCGAATTGCGGGAAGCCAGTAAAAAAACAGTCCGTAGATCATATTGTCGCCTCAATCCTCAAATTTTCCAAAAAGTCCGAAATCATGATTCTGGCGCCTGCCGTTAGAGGGAAAAAGGGCGAGCATCGCGCCATTGCCGAAGAGGTAAAGGCCGTAGGGTTTTTGCGCATCCGGTTCGACGGCGAGCTTTTTATGATTGACGATTTTCTCGGCCAGACAATCGATAAAAAGCGGAAGCATACGCTTGAAGTCGTCGTAGACCGATTTTCGCTGGACGCGGATATTGAGCGGCCGCGCATTCGCGATTCCGTTGAAACCGCGCTTAAAATCGGAAAGGGGATATTGATTGTTAAAACCGATAAAAGCGTTCGATCGTCCCACACTCGGCGGGACTCGGTAAAGCCGAGTAACGTTTTGAACGGCCTTAACGGCTCCAACGAATTGAACGAAATCATGTTTTCCGAACATTTTGCCTGCACTGACTGCGGAGTAAATCTTCCCGAAATCGAGCCGCGGACGTTTTCATTCAACTCTCCGTACGGCGCGTGTCCCGCGTGCACGGGCCTCGGCTCCATTCTTGAAGTTCAACCAGAGCTTGTGATGCCCAATAAGCGCCTTACGATCGCCGAGGGCGCAATCCGGCCATGGGCGTCTGCATCGCACCGTTTGGGGCGCCAATCATGGTATTGGTGGATTCTTGACGATCTTGCATCGCGCCATAAATTTTCTTTGAATGCTCCGCTTGAAAAACTCCCGCAAAAAATCATTGATCTTCTGCTCTACGGCGAGAAAGGCGGCGACGAGGACGACACCGATGGAGAAAAAAACGCGTTTGAAGGAATTATTCCGAATCTCAAGCGGCGGTGGAAGGAGACCGATTCCGATTTTACGCGCGCCGAGATTGAAAAATATATGGTGATAAAAATGTGTGAGGCATGTAAGGGGAAACGGCTCCGTCCGGAAGCGCTCGGCGTTCGAATCGGCGACGAAACCATTGCGTCTGTTGTTGATCGGACTGTTGAAAAAGCAGAGGAATATTTCCGAGAGCTTCTCGCAAACAGAGGAGCCATCCTTGCAAAGCCCGAATATCAGGTTGCAGCTCCGCTTATTAAGGAGGTGTATAAGCGGCTTGAATTTTTGCGGGATGTGGGGCTCGAGTATCTGACGCTCTCGAGGGAATCAACGACGCTTGCGGGCGGCGAAGCCCAGCGGATTCGGCTTGCAACCCAGATCGGTTCGCGCCTCACCGGAATCATCTATATCCTGGATGAGCCCTCAATCGGGCTTCATGCGCGGGATCATGCGCGGCTCATAAAGACGTTGAAAAATCTTCGGGATATCGGGAATACGATTATTGTTGTTGAGCATGACGCGGAAACAATGCGGGAGGCTGATTGGATTATTGATTTGGGTCCGGGTGCGGGCAAACATGGCGGCTCTGTTATTTTCGAAGGCACGGCACGAGAGATTATTGATGCGCATACGCTCACGAGCGATTATCTTTCGGGTCGGAAAACAATTGATTTTGTGAAGCGCTTCCCTGTAAAAAAAGACGAAAAAGAAAAGTATCTCACCATACGAGGCGCGAAGGAACACAATCTAAAGAATATTGACGTACAAATTCCGCTCGGAAAGTTCGTCTGCGTTTCCGGGGTTTCCGGCTCTGGGAAATCCACTCTTATAAACGATATCCTTGCAAAAGCTCTTCTTGCGAAGTTTTACGGGGCGCATGCGATTCCATGCGAACATAAGGAAATCGTCGGGACAGATAAGGTAAATAAGGTCGTGGTTGTTGACCA
>CAYHJX010000034.1:0-8599 GCA_964357005.1 uncultured Candidatus Saccharibacteria bacterium
GACCATGGCCGATTACATGATGTATGAAAGATCGCTGCGGCTTTAATAAGAAGCTCAATATTCTTTACCGGTGAGATACGGCCCACGGTTATTATTCTGAGACCGTTCCGGTGATCAACGTGCCCTTCTATGGGACGAAATAAATCTGTATCAATGGCGTGTCCCGTATAGATAACTTTTTTCGACGGATACCGGAAGCTCATCGAGGATGCAGAAAATATATATGTCACAAATAATTCGGCAAGTCGAAGCCGCATTGTTTTGCTTTTATGAACATACCAAAGCCCCGTGGGGCGTTTGCGCGAAATAAGGAGAGGGGATGCCGCAATGACAAACTCGGGAATCATGTGGAAAAATACGGCATCGGCTTTTGCATACTGTCGGGAAAACAGGGCCAAAAATTCCCATATACGCCTTACTCTGGAAAATCCGCGCTCCTTTCCAAAGGAATGAAGTTCCACATTTCGAGGAAGATTCACGCGTCCAATAAAACCAGAAATAACAGAGACCTCATCCACATGCTTCGAAAACTCTTCAATCCATCGGTGAAACGACCCGAGCACAGGATCCTCGTAATCAACTTTTTGAGTAACAATAAGAAGTTTCATCTGGTGTGTTCAGGCTTTTGTACGCACGATCGGAGTAGTGCGCTATATGCATCAGCATAGAGATCCCAGTTCGATGTATTGAGGCGAATTGCAGTTTTGCGCGCGTTTTCTCTAAGGTGCATCAGAGATGAAGAATCCCGACACAAGGCAAGAAGCGATTCAAAAAATTTCTTTCTGTCTCCGACCGGAACAACTATGCCGTTTTCTCCGTCTTCTACGACCTCCCCTGCAAGCCCGACATCGGTCATCACAATAGCAAGCCCCGCAGCCATTGCCTCTAGAACAACGCGCCCCCATCCTTCGTACCAGGAAGACAAAAGAAAACAATCAAAATGCGAAAGATATGTCGGGAGATCAGTCCGCCATCCTTCCAGTATAACATGGCGATCGAGACCGCGCGCGCTGATCAAACGCCGAAGCCGCCTCCGGTCCGGCCCCTCACCGATGATAGTGAATTTCGCATTCGGAACAACTTGTACGAGGTCATGCATAACATCAATGAGCATCGAATAGTTTTTTTCTTTATCAACCAATCTTCCGATTGAAACGAATGATATGGCCGCAGGAGCTGTACCATTCCTTGGGAGTGGGTGCGGCACGCCGAGGTACGCGGCAAGATCTGTAAAAATAGGCAAAACCGCGATCCGTTCTTGCGGAATATTCCATACGCGCACAAGCGATTTTCTGATGCGCTCTGATACGACCCGAAGACAATCCGCACGCGGCACCAAAAATCGGGCACTGTGATACCTGATGCGCTCTTTCCACGATGCGCGGCGGTACCACGGACTCACAATATCAGTGTGAACCTGAAGCCGAAATGAGAGAGTATACATTCGCGCAATGATCCAGGCAACAGCACCGGACTCAAACGGATCCTGGGCATCAATAAGAGTAATAGCGCGCGTTTGTACGATCCGACATGCAAGGCGAATCGCATCAAAAATCCAAAACAGAGGACTATACGAATTCGTAGGCCATACAAAGAGTTTTCCGTCGTATGACCGCGCGCGTACGCCCCGGCGAGAAAACGAAATAATATGATACTCGCCCACCTTTTGTGCGTATCTCCGCGCGCGCTCAATACTTTCAGATCCTTCCGTAAAAAGGAGCGGATCCCGGCCAATCACGAGAATGTTTCCGTTGAAATTCATGATCGAATCTCTGAAAAAACCTTTATCCAATCGCGAGCCGCTTCCGGCCATCCGCGGCGAAAAGGATGCGCTTTCAACTGTGCACGATATGCCGCAAGAGTTTCTTTACGAACAAGTTCGGCAAGGCCCCGCTTAATGTCGCCCTCTTCGAGAGGATCAACCAAAATGCCTAAACTTTTCACATATTCGGCATACCCCGATTCTTTGGTCATAAGAAACGGCGTCCCGGAAGAAATTGCTTCGCCGATTAGATTGGGCCCGACGTCGGAAAGAGACGGGAGGACAACGCATAAAACCGATTCCATGAGCGAACGAAGTTCCTCATGGCTCATCGCTTTTTCAAAGCGCACGCGGGAAATTTTTTCTCGGTGCACGAATTCTTCAAGTCGAGCACGTTCCGGCCCCTCACCAATGAGAAGAAGTTCATACCGATTGTTTTTCAGGTTCGAAAAAGCGCGAATAAGCCGGTAGAGATTTTTCAAGTAGAGCATTCTTCCGGCCCAAAGAATAATGGGCTTTCGCGAAGCGCTGTGACCCGCGCGAGGCGCCGAAATGACATTTTGAATAATCTCAATTTTTGATGCATTGATTCTGAATTCGTTCAAGACGATTTCCTTACGCCATTCTGAAGAGCAGACAACGCGCGCCGCACCATGCACCACCCATGATGACAGCGCCCTCCATATACGCTCCTTTGTCGAAAGATGATAGCGATGACGATAGAATGACTGAAGCGTGACGTCGGCATGAGTACGCTCTATATACGATTCCCATACGAAATCTCCCTCAAGGCGAAGAACAAAAGGAATCCGCAGTATGCGAGCGACCAAAGCAACGGGCATTCCCACGCTTGATTCGTCAAGTGAAAATATAATATCGGCATGCCGGGCTTTCAGAAAGATCCTCCATGCATACACAAAATGCCGAATCCCTGGCGAATGCCGAAGGAGTTTGTCGAAAGAAATAGTCGCCGTGCGAATATTTTTCTTCTGAAACTCTTCTTCAAGATGTGATGCGTAAAGCGCAGGACCCCCCAACCGGGGAGGAAGAAGAGGTGTTGCAATGACCACGCGGAGCGTGCACGCATGAGCAAACACACGGGCATACGATTCGGCAATCGTATCCCATGAGAATTTCCGCAAAACTTTTGCCCGTCCCTTGCCCGCACTGCGCCGAGAGCGTTCTCTATCGGTAAATAATTCAATAATTTTTTCTGCAAGATCAAGGGGGTCATCCGGTTTTACGAAAAACCCTGTTTCGCCGTCTTCAATAATGTCCGTAATCCCCCCGACTGGCGTTCCAATAATGGGGAGTCCGGCCGCAAGCGCCTCAACAAACGAATTTCCCATGCCTTCGGACCGCGATGGCCGGACAAATACCGATGCCTGCCACAGGTACTTCGGAATATCGTCATGGGGAATATTCCCAAAAAATTTTACTGATTCGCTGATACCGAGCGATGCGGCAAGTGATTCGAGCTTCGTTCGCTCCGGCCCATCACCGATAATCCAGCAGAGCGCCTGCGGCTGTTCCCTACGGACCAGAAAAAACGCCCTGATCAATATATCAATGCCGTTTTTGGGAACAAGACGGGACGTCGTAATAATGATTTTCTTGTCCTTTCGGGGACTGCCTCGAGGCCTCGTAAATCGAGATATGTCAACGCCATTCGGGATAAGAGCACTCTCGCCGCGGTACTGATATATTTTTGTAAGATTGACGAGATACGAAGAAATTGCGGTAACAGAATCGGCGTGAGATAGAATAAAGGAAAAAGCTCTACCAATCATGCCAGAGCGTCCATGCCGTATTCGATCCTCTCCGTCCCCGTATTGAAGGGTGAAAATAAATGGAATGTGCGGAAAAAATAATTTAAGCACAGCCGCGGCAGCCGATCCTTGCGAAAGATCCATACCCCACACCAGACATTCTTTCAATCGTCTGAATTTCCAAATTTCAAATCCCAATTTCCAAAATGCGAAAAGCGGAAGAAACCATTTGTCGAATCTTGGTCCGAAACCAAGACGAATCACCGTCCCTTCAGGACGAACCTCGTGTTTCGGAAGGTCGCGGCGCATTCGCGCGGTCACAATAGTAAAATCAAAGCGGTCCTTGAGCCGCCGACTCACTTCTTCTATGGCGATTTCCGCGCCGCCGATAAATGGATAATAGGCGGTTGAAAATGCGTAAATTTTCGGCTTTTGCATCACTAACTATGGGAGGATACGGCCCCTGAAGAAAAAAACTCCGATAGCGCCGCCAAGCGAAACAATAAGCGCAATGCCGAAGAATATTCCTAATGACGGCGTAAAACCAAACAGAGTTGACGCCGCCTTGTTCTCCTCCGATTCCCCACCGGATTTTTGTGCACCGGTACGTTCTGATGACTCGGCCTCTTCACTGGTATTCTCGGGAATGGGTTGCGGTGCGCCTTCAGCAATATTTTTCAAAATCAACTGAGGTTCTCCATTCGTATTCGCTTCTTGCGCCTCCGAAGAAATAGCTGGCGTCCAACGAGAACTCAATGCGTAATTCGGGAAATAGAGGACAGCCGACGATCCCGCACCGACATCAAAGAAAAGCTTTGTCACGGAATTCAAAAATGAAATTTTTGCGCCGGAACCGATGATTGTTTTTACCGGCACAACAAACGTATTATGTTTTCCGTCTTCAATAATCCAACTGCCGATATCAACTGAAATCGCAGAAGGATTCAGAAGAGCCACAAATCCCCCGTCTCCTGTTAAAACGCTTGAGATGCGCACTTGGTTAGGAAGAACGGTAACCAATGCATAATCCGACGCAACATATTCTCCCGATGACACATGAAGCCCTACGGTGTATATTCCCGGGACATGGTACATATGGGAGACGTTCTTTCCTTCCTTGGTTTCGCCATCCCCGAAATTCCACCAAAACCGCGCGTTTGTCACTGGTTCAGAAGACGCAACAGTCGCGTAGCCGTCAAATTCAACATACGTTCCCACAGCGGCGGAACGGTCAGCTCCGGCGTATGCAATAAGAGGATTATAAATTGCTTGACCGAATACTTCTGATGTTCCGCTTGATGAAGAAGTGCTTGTATTGGTACTGCCTGAAGTTGCTGCTTCCGTCCCACTGCTTGTTGAGGATTCTCCCGCGTTTGGCGCCCGAGGCGTTCCCGCGGCAGTGATCCATGCAAATCCGTTCCACTGCATCGTCTCTTTTGTTGTATTATCCCCCGCAGGCCATTTGGACGATGCGTCTACCCGTTCCTCCGTGTCACCGGAAGAATTTTTCAAGACCAGAATCTCACCTGAATTATTAAGCCCGCTTCCGAAAGGAGCTATCAGATCAGCCGAAATATTCGGCACCGTTGTGTCATCCGTCCGTTCAATTAAAAAATATCCTCCCGCCGGAATCGCGCCTGAAAGATTTATTGTCATTCCGCCATCTTCGGTAGAGAGAGTCCACCCTTCCAAACTTTTGCCCGTCTCCGAATAAAACTCAATCCACTCATCCGCCGTTGAGGCCGACGTCCCCATCCACGCGATTTCATGTATCGAAACATCGGCCGCAGAAACAAAAAATGGCATCGTGATGAAAACCGCGATACCTGATATCCACAGATTTTTTAGCATGTTTCGAGGATACTCCGGAATGAAAGCTCGATCAAGATTCTTTTGTAAACACCGCTGCAAGCGGAATCCCATACCATCGAAATCCGGGAAAGAGTCGTATAAAACGCTTTATGCCGTGCAACTCTCGTTCCTCCCAAAACTCCTGCATCCGATATCCGTGCGCGCCGAGAAAATGAATAACCTCCCATGATGATACGAACACCCGCAGATCATCGTCCTTTTTTTCGTATGTTCCCGTCGCGTCGGTGAAATTTTTTTTCACAATCCGAAACGAATATATACCGAAAAGCCGAAGCGTGTAATCCCATATTCGAAGGATATGAAACCACGACCGATACCAGAATGGCATATGGCGGAGCGCCGAAGGCCATGCAAACGGAAACTCAAGGTTTGGCGCAAGAATCATAAGAAACCCATCTTTTTTAAGGAGCCGCCTACACTCCTGTAAAACCCCGCGCGGATCCCAAACATGCTCTAATGAGAATAAAAGGAGCACACAGTCAAATGATGTCTCTGGAAAAGAATAAGGAGGCGAGTCATTCACGATAAAATTCGTCTTACCGAGACGATTCTTCCATCTCTTTTCCGCTTCCTCGACTGCGTATTGAGACCGTTCTATCCCTGTATAGAGGATTTTTTCTGGAATATATGAAAGAATCTCAGCTGTCCCGCATCCGATATCAAGTATTGATGTGATTTCTCCAGAATGATTCTTTATAAACTCAATAACGCGGTTTCGGGGAAACGAACTCCATCCCTCTTTGACTCCTGCATACCCGTAGTAAAACGGCTCGTATGTGGGCATGTCATTTCCCGAGTTTTGTTTCGAGATCAGCAATAGTTTCTCTGACTGCGGCATCAGACGGACTTTTCTCAAGAACTTTTTTCCACCATTCAAGCGCCAAAGAATAGTTTTTATCGCGCTCGTAGAGCGCGGCAAGCCATTTCATCAAATCAACATTGCCGGGATTTTTTTGAATCCCCTCAATAAGAATATTATCTGCCAAATGTTTTTTCTCCGTATACGAATAATAATATAAATCGGAAAATGAGATATAAACCGCTGGATCATCAGGTTTATTTGTGACGGATACTCGGAAATTTTTTTCCGCTTTTGGATAGTCGGGGAGATAACGCCAATACAGTTCCCCGAGATTTGCAAATGAAACCGAATTGAGAGGCCGAATCACGCCAGCGTACTCCCACGCGTCCCGCGCGCCTTCAAAATCGCCGATGACCTTTTTCAAAAGCCCGATCTGAAGCCATCCTTCAAGAAAATCAGAATGTTCCCGCACTCCCCGCGCATTCGTCTGAATCTGGGAAGATATTGAATCAAGATCCTCTTTACTAAATGATGCGGTTTCTTTCGGATCAGGACGAAATTCTGCGGGATCTCGGCCGGTGTAAGGCGGAATAACATCAGGAGACGACATGTTCTCCGATTTTCCTTGTCCACCTGGAAAAATCACGCTCTCTCCGGGCCTTTCTTTCACCACTAAAAAGCGAGAAATATCTTCGCGAAACACAAAAAGAAGAATAATGATGACACAAGCGCCGAGGGAAACAATATATTTATGCGCCCTGAAAAATTCAGTCATCCCGAGAGCTGGCTACGGCCTGTTGAAATAAAACCGGAAGCTGCCAACCGGAGAAACCAGTGTCGTTGCGGACAGGGCATAATACTCGATCGTGAGCGACCCGCTTATGACATAATCAAGATTATCAACCCAAATGCTGAACGTCTTTTCGTCGCCGGAGTCAAACGTAATAGGAAATGAGAAAGCGGGAATTGATATGTGCGGCGAGCCGGACTGGGGCACGGTTGAATTAAACGTGAAATCCGTCGAAGAAACTACGCTGTCCGATGTTGTTGTTCCATCTCGGAGAATAAATTTTACGGTCTTGCCGCGGTTATTCGGCGCATTCATATCGTCAGTAATCTTTATATGAATTTGGGACGTAAGTACGCTTTCTCCAAGATCGTTCCGAATCGCAAAATCTCCAATCTTTGTCGGATTTACCGCTGAAGCAGGAAATACACTCTCACTTCCGCCAGAAATCCTAAATTCAACCTTTTTCTCTGCTACAGGCGGAGTTGTCGTGGCTTGGGATGATGTAGGAGCTTCTACAGATAATGGAGGCGCTACAACTGTCGGAGGCTCTACTGGCGGCTGAGTAACCACACCACTTTTTTTCGTCGAGATGACGGCATTTGCATGTGCACGGGTCTTGGGTCCGAAATACCCAGCCGCGGGCATTATTCCTTCACGAGCCTGAAACCGTTTGACTGATTCACGCGTCAGTGAGTAGAAGCTGCCAGTCACTAATCCGCTATAGAGTCCTTGGGAAGAAAGGAACTCTTGCAGCCGAGTGACATCACCATCATTTGCAATACCGTAATACAGATCCCGATCAAACCCAGTGAAAGAAACAGCAGACGGCGAAGAGAGGGAGGATACACTTGCGTCGACATCTAACGAATCTTCGGCGGACGGTACCAACACTGGAACATTACCTCCTTCTTTATTCATATTATTTATAAATGTGCGGGTGCTCGCTCCGAAATATCCTGTTCCGCGATCAAGTCCGACGGGAACGAGAATCTGCGCTCTATATGCCTCTTGAAATTGTATGAGCGCCTGCTTTGTTGCATTGCCGAAATATTCTGTTTCGTTCCCCGGAGATCCGGCTCCGCTCGCGGCAACAGAAAATCCTTTTTTGTTGAGAAATTCCTGAAGCGCTTGTACGTCTTTCCCTTGACTTCCTGCGGCAAGATCGCGGGTAAAAAGAAAAAGAGATACTCCCATAGAGGAAGCGGTTTCCTTTGACTCTGGATCATATTTGATGGTATCGGAAACAACAGGAGACGGCTGGCCGTTTGCATTAAAGAATTTTACATAGACCGTGTAGGTTCCAACAGGACACTGTGAGGATATGATCATTCCCCCAAGCCTTGAACAAAGATCCCATTCTTTCGGCGACGTAAACTGCTCTTGAATCGCGTCACTAAAATCGGCCGCATTCGCAATTGCCATTTTCATCGTGTCGGTGCCAACCGCAAATTCGAGTCTTACCTTCCGCGATTGGGTTGAGGCCACGCCGCCATTTATAGAAATTGTAAAACCTCCGCTCGGCGGTACCGGCGTATTAAATATGCCGATCATAGTGGGGGGGGGGGGGGGGGGGGGGGGGGGGGGGGGGGGGGGGGGGGGGGGGG
>CAYHJX010000035.1:0-8466 GCA_964357005.1 uncultured Candidatus Saccharibacteria bacterium
TATGCTGGAAGCGCTGACGGAAGCGGTGCGCGCCAAAGCGCGACCGTTCTTCGGAAACGAGCTTCAGGGCATCGAACTCTATCGGAAACAAAAGAAGATTTATGTACGGGATTCCGTAGCGGTCAGCAACGAGCTTTGCCGCGTCTTCCGCCTCTTTTTTCCGAAGCGCAGAGATCCTCCGATTAAATTTTTCGTCGTCCGCTTGCGCCATTTTTCTCTTCGGGAATTAGATTCCCGTTTCTCGCCTCAAGCAATTAAAACGATTTGAACATTTTAACATTCAAACATTCTATCATTCTAACGAGGACGAAGTCCGATCCAACTTCTTTCATTCTATTTCAAAGCGCTTCCCCGAGCAACGAACGAATGTGCTCTTCCGCGTCTTTGAATGTCTCAAACGCCATGGGAAGGAGAATGCCGGATGCGTGTTCTTCGCCCCCCGCGGACTCGAGGATCCGCATGAGCGTTTCTTTCGGGCCTGCGACGTGGGCATGGATTTTCTTTCCTTCCGGATTTTGGGCGCAGAGGACAAGAACATTCCCGGAGGGAAACTCTTTGTGAAGCGTTCCTAAGACGCGTTCTGCGTCTCCGGCGCCGTGCCCTGTTTTTTCAAAATCCTCGGCAGTGAGAAATGACCATGAAATGGCGCCTGACTCGTCTTCTTTTGACCGGACTCCTGCGCGGCTCGCGAGCTGGAGAAGCGAAAGGGGTGTATGGTTTTTTGCGAAGCGAAGTGCATCCGCATATTCTCCTCCGGCGCGCATGAGCTCTGATGCCGCAAGCAAGGTTTCGGGCTTTACGGCCGGCGTTGAGAATGTCTGGGTGTGGGAAAGAATCCCAGCCAAAAGAAGAGTTGCCTGCCGTGCATCAGGCGGCGCTTTTTCCATTGCAGAAACAAGGGCGTATACAATTTCTGATAACGGCCGCCCGTCCCCGATATTTACTTCGCCAAACTGCGGGGCGCTGTCTCCCGAGTCAACGGCAACAATCGGGGTTCGGGTAAGAAGTCCCGGGTCATCAGTCACGGCTTCTGCCGCGCGCTCAATATCCGCAATGCCGAGTGCCACCAAAGAATCGCATTGGATATTTCCGTCCCGAAACGAGACGTTCTCTTTCGTAATTTCACTTCCGCGCGGCGAGAAAATAACATCAATCCGGTCGTTTGTTTTTTCATATCGGAGTTCAGACGCAGGCGCGCGGGATGCGTCAAGGGAAATAATGAATTCCTTTGGGAGTTTTGTGGCCCCCGCAAGGGTTTGGAACCGCTCGATGTTTTCTTTTCCGAAATGGGTGTCGGAAAGAAATCCCACAAGTTTTTCCCGTTTTTTGAGAGAGTCCGCTATAACTTCGGCAGCGGCGAGTGCGTCTATACCTGGTTTTTCCGGAAACAAAAGTCCGATGGTGTCGCTTTTTTCTAAAATATCAATTGCTTTTTGGAGTTCCATGCGTATTTCTCATTTTACTAATATCATCTCCAACATCTCTAACGATTCTAACAATCCGCCAACCGGCGGAGATCCAGCAATTTTAACATCTTTAACATTTCTAACGAGCGTAGCAATCCAACATCTCTAACAAGCATAGCGATCTAACTTCATTCCTAAGTTCCCCATTCGTAGCGCGTTTGGGTAGGGGAGTCAACGAGGTTTTCCCCCAACACCTATTGCGTACTGCATGCTGTGCATGCGTTCGTTATGGCGCCCAAATGCGGCGGTGAAGATAGATACTCTGAACACACCCGAAGAGATATATGTTCTCTTCATCTGTACGCAATAGGTGTGGGGGTTTCCCCCTAATTTGAGTATATTCCAGGGGCTTGACTTTATTCTTTATATTTGGTATAATAGGAGCACAAGATTGGCCTCAAGAAAACGACAACTGACCGATAACAGCTGACAGAGAGGAGAAAGGTCATGAAGAGGTCCATCGCGGTTCTTTCACTCACGGTCCTCGTTGTCCTCACGTTTGTCGCCCTCGTGCCGGTCACGCCGGCCGAGGCCCAGTGGTACCCGATCCCGTTCCAGGGACCGATGTACCACCCTCGGCCCGTCGTGGTGTCCCGGTCCGTCTACGTTCGGCAGGGCGGCGGCTCCGATGCGGCCCAGTGGGCAAGCGTCGGCCTCGGTGCCATCAATGTCGGCCTCAACGCCTGGCAGTTGAAGGAGCTCTATGACATCCAGGCGAAGCAGGAGGCCGCCGCGCGCCAGGCAGCGCAACCGACGGTCGTCTACACCTCGCAGCCGCAGGTTCAGCAGGCACCCGCGGCACCCGTGCTGCAACAGAGCACGGAGCCCGCCTGTAAGGGGCTCCTCCCGAAGGACGAAGAGGAATGCTGGAAGGCCGTTCACAAGGCTGTCCAGCAGGGGTACGAGCAGCACAAGGCAGGCGTGATCGCGCGAAGCGAGAACGCCGCCCGCGAGGCTGCAAGAAGTGGCCAGGTCCTCCCAAAGGAGAATCGGACCTGGTAAGCAGTAGCGCCCCGTTGTCCGCAAGGACACGGGGCGCAAAAATTTTATACAAAGAATTATTCTCACTCGATTACTCTTATTGCAGTCAAAACTAATATACTACTATTTTACCACTTATCCGCGATCGCGGGTAAGTGGTAAGTTTACCTTCCTACACCACGCATTAAAAGTAATTAAGTTCTGGATGTACGAGGGGAAATCACGTAGAGTGAAGGCATGCTTCAAATGCGAACAAAAAGTGCCAGGGGAACGAAACGTATTGCTTCCAAGCTTGCCCAAGAGATACGCAGCGAAAAGCCCAAAAAACATGCATTTGTTATTTTACTCCACGGAAATTTGGGTGCCGGAAAAACAACGTTTGCCCAAGGGTTTGCGGGTGCGCTCGGCATCAAAGAGCGGATATTGAGCCCGACATTCGTGTTAATGAAAATATACCCTATCCGAAAAAAGTCCGCATACAAATTTTTGGTTCATATTGACTGCTATCGTATTGATTCAACAAAAGACGTTGTCCGCCTCGGAGTAAAAGACATATTCCTCGACAAAGACGCAATAGTTTTAGTCGAATGGCCCGAGCGGATTCGGCAGATTATTCCGAAGCGCGCACTCTTGATACGATTTGGGCATGGAAGGAAGGAGCAGGAACGAGTTATCCGAATAGCGAATTAGGAATTACGAATTGCGTATGAAAGAAAATAAAATCAGATTATTCACCGATCTTGATGCATGGAAAATTGGGCACGCGCTTGTCCTTGAAATCTATTCGATAACACGTAATTTCCCAAAGGAGGAAGTATATGCGCTTACAAGCCAAATGAGAAGATGCGCTGTTTCGATAACATCAAATATTGCAGAGGGTTTTAGTCGCCAATCATATAAAGAAAAAATTCAGTTTTATTCAATGGCACAGGGGTCACTTACCGAGCTTCAAAATCAGTTGTTAGTTGCGAAAGATGTTGGCTATATTTCTCTAGATGTGTATAACGAAGTTGAAAATCATTCAATCCGCGTACACAAAATTATTAATGGGCTTATCAAACATTCTCGTTCGGTTCAAAACCCTAATTCGTAATTCTCAATTCCTAATTCGATTATGAAGAAATTGATTCTTTTAGATAGTCACGCCATCATTCATCGGGCATACCACGCGCTTCCGCCTTTGACGTCGCCCGCGGGAGAGACCGTGGGCGCGGTCTACGGATTTACCTCGATTCTTTTGCGGATTTTTCGAGAGTTGAAGCCCGACTACATTGCAGCCGCATTTGATCTTGCGGGCCCGACGTTTCGCCACGTTGCGTACGAGCATTACAAAGCCCAGCGGCCCGAAACGCCGTCTGACCTTACAACCCAGTTTTCGTTTGTCCGCGAGATTTTGGCGGCATTCGGGATTCCGGTTTTGGAAAAAGAAGGGTTTGAGGCAGATGATATCATTGGAACGCTCGCAAAAAAATTCGAGAAAGAAAAAGACATTGAAATTATCGTTGTGACCGGAGATAATGATACGCTTCAGCTTGTGAAGCCGCGCCTCAAAGTATATTCCATGCGAAAGGGAATTACAGATACCGTGATTTATGATGAAGCGGCGGTCAAGGAGCGCTACGGCCTTGCGCCGAAAAAGCTCATTGATTTTAAGGCGCTCAAAGGCGATCCCTCGGATAACATCAAAGGGGTCAAAGGAATCGGCGAAAAAACCGCGACAGACCTTATTAAAACATTCGACTCGATCGAGGCGCTCTATAAGGCATTACCGAAAAAACCAAAAGGTATTTCAGAAGGCGTTTTGAAAAAACTCAAAGAAGGCGAAGAAGACGCAAAAATGTCGAAAGAGCTTTCAACGATTCACACCGCGGTACCCGTTGAGTTTTTGCTTGAGTCCGCAAAAGCGCGGAGTATTGAAGCAAACGGAACTATTGTCGAGATTCTCGAGCGCTTTGGTTTTTCGAGTTTGCTCAAGCGGATTAACCCCCACACCAAAAATTCGCAACCGGAAAATTTTGGTGTGGGGGTAAACGGAGAGAGTAAAAAACCACAAGAGAAAAAAGAAGCGGAAACACTTTTTTCTTCGGAAAAACGCGGCGCAGGAAATCTTCTTGAAATAAAAGATGGAAAAACGCTCCGCGGGCGCTTCGGCAACGGAGATGCTGGTCTCTTCATATCAGGAAATGCGCTCTATGCGGTTCTCCGCGGAGGGAAAGACATATTTGTCGTGGATTGGCGCACAGTTGCATCACGCGAAGGGAAATCCGTTTTCGGAAAAGCGTTTTTTGCGTATGACGGAAAGTCAATTATCCATTCGCTCCGAAATCTCGGCGTAGAGCCGGGAAGTATTTTATTTGATATTTTGATCGCCGCCTATCTTACACAGACCATTACTCGTGATCTACCCCAAGAAGCGATTTTACTGCAGGAACTCAACATATCGGGCGGAAGCGATCCCGCGGTTTTTGGTGCGCATTTCTTTCTTCTGAAAGACGCGCTCGAAAAAAAATTAAGCGAAGGAAAGTTACGGAACGTGTTTGATTCAATCGAGATGCCTCTTATCCCAGTTCTTGCAAGAATGGAGGAGCGGGGTATTTTGCTTGATAGCGCGTTTTTGAGAAAACTTTCTGGTGATATATCAAAAAAGATACGAAATCTCCAGAAGGAAATTTTCTCGCTCGCAGGCGAAGAATTCAATGTCAATTCCACCCAACAGCTTTCTCGTATTCTTTTTGAAAAACTCGGCATTCAAAAAACCGGGCTCCGGAAAACCGAAAAAGGCGGTAAAATTTCAACGCGCGAATCAGAACTTGAAAAATTGAAGGATGTACATCCGATCGTAGCGCATATCTTGTCATATCGTGAGCTCATAAAACTCCAGTCAACGTATATTGATGTCCTGCCGGCTCTCGTACATCCAAAAACCGGGCGGATTCATACAACATTTAATCAAACCGGTACCTCAACAGGCCGCTTGTCAAGCCAAAATCCGAATCTTCAGAATATCCCGATTATGTCCGAATACGGAAAAGAAATTCGAAAAGCGTTTATTGCCTCTCCCGGGTATCTCCTCGCGTCATTCGACTATTCCCAAATCGAGCTTCGCGTTGCGGCGCACATGGCAGGCGACAAAAAAATGATTGAGGCGTTTAAAAAAGGTGTAGACATTCACGCGCTTACCGCGTCCGAGATCTATAACATTCCGCTCGACAAAGTGACAAAAGATCATCGCCGCGCCGCTAAAACACTGAATTTCGGAATTTTGTACGGCATGGGGGCCCAAGCTTTGTCCGAAGGAACGGGCATGACGCGGGAAGAAGCAAAACAATTCATTGATGAATATTTCAGGGATTTTTCCGGGGTCGCGCGCTATATTCAGGAGACAAAGGAATTCGCGGAAGCAAATGGATATGTGGAGACGCTTTTTGGACGCAGGCGCTATATCCCGGAAATTCTTTCGCAAAATTGGCAGATAAAGCGCGAAGCAGAACGGATGGCCGTGAATGCTCCGATTCAGGGCACCGCAACCGGCGATATTGTGAAGCTTGCGATGATCAAAATTGACACATGGATCCGAGAAGAAAAACTCGAAGAAAACGTCCGGATGCTTCTCCAGGTTCACGACGAGCTTTTGTTTGAAATAAGAAAGGAGTTTGTTGAGGAAGCAAAGAAAAAAATAATAGCGCTCATGGAAAGCGTCGCGCATTTAGAAGTCCCCCTTGCGGTTGATGTCAATATCGGCCCGAATTGGGGGAAATGAGGATACTTGAAATATATTTTGGATATGGTATAATATAAATATCAAGGAGGTGCGAGATGATGATAGTCGTGGCTGCGTTCTCAACCTTTTTGGTTCTTTCAATTGCATGGATTATGATGACGTCATCGGTCTGGTTTTCCCTTCACATTCTTGGCTGGCGAGGGGAGGCCCGGTGGGTCGCCATTGGTCCGATCTTCTGGTCGTGCCGCGCAATTGGACGCGGCGCACGGGCGCTTCACCGCGCCCTCTGGGATCGGATCGGGGGATGGGTCTTCGTGTTCTATGCCGCAATTTTCGTTCTTCTCGTGATCGTTGACTATCTATACTCGTAGCGAGAAAGGAGGGAGTTGCCCCGCGCACTGCGCGGGGTGTAGTATTTTAAGCAGGAGAGAGATTCTATTCCCCTTAATTCGTAATTCCTTATTCGAAATTCGTGTTATACATTCTCTACGGCCCTGATACATATCGGTCTCGCCAAAAACTAAACGAGATTATTGAGGAATACCGGAAAAAAGCCGGAGCGAATTTTGAGGTATACCGGTTTGACGCGGAAGAAGATGATATTCTAAAGATTCGTACGGCCGCAGAAGGGGTGTCTCTTTTTTCGGAAAAACGCCTTGTTGTAATTTCCTATCCGTTTTCTACAAAAAGCGATTTTGCCGCAATTGAGGCGCTCGCGAAAAAAATAAAGGACTCAAAAGACACGTTTCTTATTTTGTGGGACCAAGACATTGGACAAAACGCCGCCAAACTTTCGAAGATTAGGCCGTATGCACAAAAGGAACAGGAGTTTTTAATGCTTGAAGGCGCGCATTTGATGCATTGGATTACAACCGAGGCGGCAAAAAAACGAGTGTCTCTTGCGCGAGAAGATGCGGACTACCTTTCTTCCTTTGGGGGAGACCTTTGGAAAGTTTCAAATGAACTCGAGAAAATGTCACTTGTTCGGGAGAGAAGGTCTGGGGGAGAGAGACAAACATCAACGGTTTTTTCGCTTGGCGATACGTTTTTTTCTTCGCCGCGAGATGCGCTTCGCCATCTCGCAACTCTTCTTCGCGCAGGTGAAGACGCGGTGGGGCTATTTGCGTATCTCGCAAACCACACAAGGACTCTTTTTACGGTCCGCGCATTCTCCGACAAACAAATGTCCATACCGCGAGAGTTCGGAGTTCATCCCTTTGTTGCAAAAAAAGCAGCATCGGGTGCGAGGGCACTCTCTCTTCCGCGTCTCTCGCGCATGCTTGCGCTATTTTGGGAAGAGGATCGCCGCATCAAAACCGGCGAATCGTCCGCCGAAGATTCTCTTATCCGATTGATTGCAAAAAAATAATTCATTACAAATTGTTGGGGGAGGCCAAAAATCTCCACCGTACATTTACCAAGCTATAGCTTGGTAAATGTACAGTCCCCCACCTTCTCTTTTTGGGATTACAAACCTTCATACCGCGGGTATATACCCGCGGTATGAAGGAGAAAGGCGTCCTTTGACGAAAATGAGAATCCTTATGCTTTTCCGATTTTCGCAATAAGCTTTGAAGCGCGTGATTTGATGCGAGACGCTTTGTTTTTTGCAATGACGTGCGTTTTCGCCGCCTTGTCCACTGCTTTATAGAGCGCGGGAAGAAGCGCCTCTGCTTCTTCTCTTTTTCCGGTTTTCGCCGCCTTTTCGATTTTTTTCAAAACCGCTTTATACGCGTCTTTTTTCGCCTGATTTTGCTCGCGTCTGCGGAGTGACTGCCGAAGCGCTTTTTTTGCTGATTTGGTAATTGGCATAACAAGAGGAGTTTATTATACTTTCATCCGAAAGTCAATTGAAAAGACCCGCGGAGCGGGTCGAAATTACATAGCTGTCTCTACACTTTTCTGTTTTTGATAAGAATAAGGAACCACATTCGTCCCGAGGAATCGTCTTTCATATATTTTGCGGTTTTCAGGTGTTCCTGAAATTCCGTCTCGAGTATCATTGCGTCAAGGAGCTCCCAGTCGGATCTCCATTCTCGTTTCCTGCCGGTGCCCCAACAATCGAAACAGGAGTTGTAAATCGCATGAGTTATTGCGCAGCCAACCCGCACTTGTCCTTTTCCGCCGCATTCGGGACAACGCCACGCAGGCGGAATTTCCCGAGCATTCGCTTCCATGCCAATTTCGAGCGTGCGGGTCGTGGAATGGTCCAAGGTGCCCTCCCATTGAGTAAGGACTGTTACTACTTGTAAGATTTAATCGCGTTGTTCACAGTTCCTGCGGGTAGAAGTAGTTGGT